>CAKZLX010000082.1 GCA_937127265.1 uncultured Pseudomonadota bacterium | reverse complement strand
TAGGCTTGAACTGCTGGGACTCTGGTAGAACCACCAACCAAGACCACTTCATCAACATCTGAGGATTCCAAATCTGCATCCGACAGTGCCAATCGAATGGCCTCTCCTGTCTTATCCAACAACCCTTGGATTTCTGTCTCCCAAATACTACGTTCAATCGTCGCAGTGATAGACTCTCCGTTGATCGACAAGGTTAGTTCAGCACTCTCAGCTTCAGACAGGGTTCTTTTTGCCTGTTCTGCCGCTTTCCAAGCCACTTGAACATTTTCCAAATTGTCGTAGGTCAGGCCTGTTTGGCGCAACCAAACATCGAGCAAAGCACGATCAAAGTCATCTCCACCCAAATGGGTATCACCCGCAGTACTCAACACTTGAAAGACACCATCATCCAATTTGAGAATCGAAACATCAAAAGTACCCCCTCCCAAGTCATAAACAGCAACGGTCTTTCCATCGTTGCCTTCCTGCAAACCATAAGCGATTGCCGCCGCCGTTGGCTCATTCAACAATCGGAGCACTTCTAGTCCAGCAATCTTGGCGGCATCTTTGGTGGCTTGTCGCTGGGCATCGTCAAAATAGGCGGGTACTGTGATGACGGCACCTGTTGGCGCGGCAAACAAACATTCCTCAGCAATATTGGACAGTGTTTTCAAAATATGAGCCGACATCTCAATCGGGGTAATCGCTTTCTCGCCAACCGCAAATCGAGTCACTCGTTGATCCTCGGCTAAGCTATAACCAAAATCGGTGGCTTCTTGAACCACATCTACTGGTGCGCGCCCCATAAAACGCTTAATGGAGCGGAATGTTTGGGTGCCCTCAGCTCCAGTTTGAGCCAGTGCAGAGGTTCCAACGGCGGTTAATTCACCTGCTGGATTGTATTGTAATACCGAAGGGATCAGTGCATTCTCATCATCATCCAACAATACACGGGCTTTACCGCTTAATACTACCGATACCAAAGAGTGGGTTGTTCCCAAGTCAATTCCAATATTTGCCATGATACTCTCCAAGTTTGGGACGTTCTATCGTACCCAGAATGTTTGGGACGTTCTATCGTACCCAGAATAATTATCTATTTGTTAACCAAATTGTTGAGATATTTGATCTTACCAAGGGTGTGCTCAACTTCTGACAAGTCACCACCCTCTTGCTCCCAATGTTGAAATAGTCCAGTCAGTTGGTGATGACAAGCCTCCAACATGCTTTGCGCTTCTGCTTTCACTGAATCCAAGTCTTCCATCGCTCGCATTTGCAATTCAAAGATGGTTTCCAAAAATTGGCTGTCCATTTTCACACCTCGTTCTGCAACTGTCGCCGAACCGGTAGCCAAATAACGAGCCCGTGCGATCGGATCATTCAACACCCGTTCACCCTCATTCACCAATGCCATCCACTGCTTGGACATCCGTCTCTCCACCGCCGAAGACTGGCGCCAACGGTCTGGATGTAATACTTTCGCCAATTTCAAATGGGCGACTCGAATCGCTTTGGCATCTAGAAAATAGGATTTCTCTAAACCAAACACCTCAAAATAATCGGCTTTGGGTGGTGGTGGGCGAATGGCGGAGCAACTGACACAAACCAGCCCCTCCATGCTTTCTTTGCATTTCCAGCACAACATTTTTCTCTCACTCGTTATAGAAAAACCGCCCTGTTGGACGGTTTATACGGATCAAGTACCAATAGGATACACGCAATCTATCAATCTACGAATACATCCTACAGGCAAAGATTATAGGGTAAAGGATTCGCCACAAGAACAAGATCGCGAAGCCAATGGATTGTTGAATACAAATCCTGTACGAACCATCGTCTGCTCAAAGTCAATCTCTGAACCGTTGATAAACATGTAACTCTTGCGCTCCACTGCCACTTGGTGGTCGCCAAAAGCAAATATTTTGTCTTTGGCTTCAGGGGACTCAGCAAAATCCATGTGGTAACTCAGTCCTGAACATCCGCCACCACGAACGCTTAAACGCAGTACAGCTTCGGGAGTCTGTCTTTTCTTTTTGAGCAACGTCAAACGATGCATGGCAGATTCAGTCATCGTGATGGCCATTACACCCTCCAAATATCAATGGTTACGTCTATTAATTAGTCTAATCGAACAGATTACTCAACCGATTTCGCTTTCTTTTCTTGGTAATTGCGAATTGCCTCTTTGATCGCATCTTCAGCCAAGACTGAACAGTGGATCTTTTGGGGGGGCAATTCCAATTCGCTAGCGATGTCTACATTGCGCAAGGCTTCTGCTTCTTCGACACGCTTCCCTTTCACCATGGTGGTCACCAAAGAAGATGAAGCAATCGCCGAACCACAACCGAACGTCTTGAATTTGGCATCTTCAATCACACCCTCTTCAGTAATTTTCAATTGCAACTGCATCACGTCACCACAGGCGGGTGCACCAACCACCGCTGTTCCCACTTGAGGGTCTTGACGGTCCATTGAACCCATGTTTCTAGGATTGTTAAAATGATCATTTACTTTGTCGCTGTATCGCATAGTATCTCCAAAGTGTGTTGTAATAAGTTAATAAGTGTAGATAAAAACAATGTAAGGGCTTAGTGGGCAGTCCATTGAACGGTTTTGAGATCGATTCCCATTTTCACCATTTCATAGAGTGGACTCATCTCGCGCAATTTACGGATTTTGCTAACCACAATCTCAATCGCCCGATCCACTTCGTCACGAGTGGTAAAACGACCTAGACCGAATCGAATTGAAGTGTGAGCCAATTCAACATCAACTCCGAGAGCACGAAGTACATAACTGGGTTCCAAACTGGCACTGGTACAAGCAGAACCTGAAGAACAAGCAATCTCTTTAATCGCTAACATAATCGCTTCCCCTTCCACATAAGCGAAGGAAATGTTCAAGTTGTTTGGTAAACGGTGCTCCATCGAACCATTGATGAAAATTTCATCGAGTTCAGTTTGTAACTTGCCCCACATATAATCGCGCAATTCACGTACTTTCTCGATATGTCCTTCATCGATGTCTTTTTTGGCCAATTCTGCGGCTTTTCCAAGACCAACAATTTGGTGGACTGGCAAAGTACCTGAACGCATTCCACGTTCGTGACCACCACCGTCAATCAACGCCTCCACACGGATTCTAGGACGACCGCGACGAACAAACAGTGCGCCAATTCCCTTTGGACCGTACATCTTGTGACCAGAGATACTGAGCATGTCAATCTTACTGGCTTTTACATCGACGGGTACACGACCCAATGCTTGCACCGCATCACAATGAAATACCACTTTGGGAGCTTGCTTTGATGCGCGTGCATTGGCTACGATTTCACCGATTTCAGCGATTGGTTGAATTACGCCAATCTCATTATTGGCATACATCACCGAAACCAACACAGTATCTTCACGTAGGGCATTTTTGAGATCGTCCAAACGAATACGTCCATCCGATTCAACTTCCAAAAATGTAACATCCCAACCATCACGCATCAGGGCTTTACAAGCATCCAAGACCGCCTTGTGTTCAGTCAATACAGTAATGATGTGACCGGTTTTGCCCGCATTTCGCTCGTAGTATTTAGCGATCCCTTTAATAGCCAAGTTGTTTGATTCGGTAGCCCCAGACGTCCAAACAATTTCTTTACCGGTAGCGTTAATTAATGAACCCACTTGATCACGTGCCAATTCAACAGCATCCAAAGCATTCCAGCCAAAAGCGTGAGAACGAGAAGCCGCATTGCCAAATTGCTGGGTCAAATATGGAATCATGGCATCAACAACAGCCGGATCACAAGGCGTAGTGGCATGGTTATCCAAATAAATTAAATCAGAAATGTCTTTCATAGGAGCTCCACTGAAGAGAATCAGTCGGGTGAATGCTGAAGTGACTCTTGCACACCAGCAACGAGAATGGGAATACGCATCGGTTCATGTCCATGCAAAGTACAACTTGAACAATCGGACTGGTCGGTACGTAAATGACAAGGTTTACACAAATCGGTGAATTGGATTGATTCTTGCAACTCTTGGGAAAGTTGTTGCAACTGGGCAATCTGTTGCTGTACGTCCACCAACTTCTCTTGGTAGAGAGTATTCAAGGCTTTCATCAAATCAGAGGCTGATTCCACTTGTTTGAAGGATGACAAGAAATCTTTAATGTCTGGTAAAGAGAATCCCAAACGGTTCAATTTGTCAATCCATTCAATTTGAAAAACAGCCGTTTCTGAATACATGCGATACCCAGCATCGGTACGCATGTCTGGAGACAGAATCCCCAACTGTTCATAGTACCGTAAGGCTCGAGTGGTCTTACCTGTTTTTTCAGCGATGGCTTTGATGGTATACATAAATCAGTTCTCTCACCTTAACGTTAACGTAAAGGTTAAGGTTTGTCAACGAATGTCACTACCTTCTCTGGCGTAAACTGGATTTCAATCGTCCCATTTATGTCGGTGCGTAAGATTTTCGAATCTCGTAATGTCCACAATGTCTCGGGGTGTGGATGGGCAAAGCGATTGTTTACACCGACTGATATAACACTGTATGTCGGTTGAAGCAACGCGATCAGATCGGGTGATGAAGACGATCGCGACCCATGATGTGCCACTTTAAGTACATCAACCTTTCGAACATCATCTAACAACTCCCTTTCCGCATCTTCTTCCACATCCCCCATCAACAACAGTCTTTTTTCACCGACAGAGATTTCAATCACCACACTTTCTTCATTGCAGCGATCGGAAGTATCGACTTTCCAATCGTGTGGATGCAACACTCGAACCCCTCTATTCAGTAAATTCTTTGTCGATTGCAGGGTGTGGGCGATCTGAATCGGCACCTCTTTTTCTCGTGCCAATTCCCACAATGCACTATACCTCGTGTCTTGATCAGTTTGTTCCAAGGGACGTCCCACAATTAGTGCACCTACTGACAACTCTTCCAGTACTGGAAACAAACCCTCCATGTGATCGGCATGGGGATGCGACAACCACAGTTTATCGATCTGCCAAATCCCTTGACGACGCAAATACGGTACCAGATCAAATGTAAAGGGTCCTCCGTCAACCAACCACACTTCTCCATCCTCCCACTCTAACAAAGTAGCGTCTCCTTGCCCAATCGGTAAAAATGTAGCTATCAAGGCAACATCTTTGTTTTTTTCTACTGGATAATAAGGTGTATTCAACCAAACCAACCCCAGAAGAAACATTCCACAACCAATACGTATCCAGAACCATCTCCCAAGAGAGATCCCCAACATCAAGAGTACGGCCATCACCATATCCCACTGATCAAAAGCGATTGGCAACGGTTCCATCACACAAGGTTCAAGTAACCAAACCCCCAATTCCACACTGGCGTCGGCAACAACAAAGCAAAGTAGACTCCCCCATGACCAAAGAACGTCCAACATCAAACCCAACATCGACAAGGGAACGGCAATCGTTGCCAAAAATGGTGTAGCAAAGAGATTGGCAACTACCCCCGTCACCGGAAGAGATTGAAATATCCAAGCGCAAAGTGGCAAGGTTCCCAAAGTCGCACCGATAGTCATTCCCACCGATAAGATCAAACCATTCACCAGTCTGGGATTGGACTTCTTGGTGTACCTTTGGGCATATTGGCCAAACAATCCAATACCAATCACCGCGGCAAAGGACAATTGAAAACCCAAATCGTGTAACATCGAAGGCTCAACCCAAACGATGCAAACCCCTGCCAGTGCCAACACATCCCATAAGGAAAAGGAGAGTTCAAACCACTTCCCCAAGCAAAACAAACAAACCATCAAGGTGGCACGTTGTGCAGAAGCCGGCCAACCCACTTGCTCCCCGTACCAAATGGCAATCGCCATCGAAGCCGACAACCCTAAACGATGACGCCAACGATTTAACTGACCATTTTGCCACCCTTCTACCAGCAACAACCACCCCAATACCCAGTGAACCAGCCCATAGGCACACCCCGCGACCAACCCAATGTGCATTCCACTAATGGCCAACAGGTGACTGGTACCAGTTTGTTGCAATTGCTTTTTAATCTGTGGATCGATCCCTGACTTATCTCCTGACAGCAAAGCCCACAATACCCCACCATGTTTCAAGTCCAACAACTGTTCGGGTTGGGTGATTCGTTGTGGAGAGGATAAGACCACCCAATCTTTGGCTTTGCGGTACTGCAATCGCTCTGCCGTCGCTCGGCGTTGATGGTCAATTCCACCTCTCCAGGAAATATGTTGATCAAACGGCTGATGCCAAACCGCAACCAATTCACCTTGTTTGGGTGCCTCTGGGTAAAATTGTACCTTGAGGCGCTCAGTTTCACTTTCGATGAGGGCCGTTCGATAGACACTGTGTACTACCCACCCTACGGTATGTTGATCAGATTCCAGATCATGCTCATTGGCAGTGGAGATACTTGATATCCGTAGCGCTCCTAGAAGCAATGCCATCAGCCAAACGATCAGTCTGGTATAGTGTGATCGTTCCAGCAACCAAAGCATCAAACCATAGGTCACGATCCCAACTTGTAGACTGATCACACTGGGCTGCCAAACCGACCATGTGCTGATACCAATGATGATCAATATGGCTGTTTCTCGAATTCGCAGTTGCATATACCCTCCAGTTTTGGAGAGCCTCTAAGCAAAAACAATGCCAATTATGTCTTGCCCATCCTACCGAATGAATAGCAACATGCAATTGCTTTTCGTCAATTTTCGACGATTTTTAACCAAAATCACTGTCGAAAACACCTATTTTTCGACACTTCATTTAACCATACCAAACAACAATACTACTTACTCTGCCGGTAAAACCTCAACACTAGACTGTTCGCTTGGGTTTCCCTGTTCGTCATATACGGTGACGAAAACCTCATAGGGGCTAGTTTCATCTACATCCGGAATGAGGAAGGTCAGTTCACCTGTTTCCACCAATACCGACTCACCATCGATATCCATTTGTCCAGAATCACTTTGGTCGTTCCACTGATAGTCAACTTCCAACCAACCATTCAACAAATCATCTTGGGGGTCCTCAACATAGACGTGCATTTCTAGCATCATCCCGTTGCCATCATCCACAAAAGCACCGTCCATTCCACTGATCACTGGGTTGACCTCATTTTCACTAGATGAGCCACCATTGGACTCACCATCGTTGGAGCCAGTCAAGGAATCTGGATTGACCGTTGTATTTCCCGAAGTCGAAAATCCATCGTCGCTGTCCGATTGACAAGCCAATAAACCAAACGAAACCAAAAGCAAAGAAAAGTGTCTCATAAAATATCTCAGTGTGGTGTTGCATAGACAGTGTATCTAACCATACATAATCAGACAAATAGGACATAAGGAGATATCATGGATTCCAAGAAACTGGCTGTTTGGATTTTCGTTATCGGTGTAAGTGGCTTCATTCTTGCCGGACTTGGTTTTTATTGGTGGGATAGAGGAGCACTTCCCGGCTTTAAGCCAACCATTGAAACGGTTTCCATTGAAGATATCAACCTCGACTATCGCGGCGTGAAAGTGGAAGGCATGGCCAGACACGATGTCAAAATCAAACAACAGGTCAGTGGCGAAACTTGGTATGTCTATCCCTTGGTCCCCAAAGAAAACATGAACACCAAAATCATCAAGGTCATGATCATGACCCAAGTGCCACCAGACAGTATGGCTACCATTGAAGAGCGTACAGTGGTAGGATTAGCAAAGCCTCCCGGACGCATGGTTCCCAAAGAAATCTATGAGTCGTGGAGAGGCGAAGGCTATACTTTTGAAGATCGGGTAGTCCTGATCGAAGAATTCCCCCAACAGGACCACTAATCGTGCTGGTTCGCTCTGTTTTTAGCGTCCGTACGTCGATGAACGTTTAACTTGGCTACCGTCAACCCACTCAAAGTCCCGTTCAATACGCAACAACTGATTGTACTTGGCGGTACGTTCTGAACGACAGGGAGCGCCTGTTTTGATTTGACCAGCATTGGTTGCCACGGCCAAATCAGCAATCAGAGAATCCTCCGTCTCACCAGAACGGTGGGAGATCATGCAGGTGTAACCATTTTTATGAGCCATTTCGATCGCTTCCATGGTTTCGGTCAAGGTACCGATTTGGTTGACCTTGATCAAAATAGAATTGGCGACCCCATTGTCAATTCCACGTTTCAATCGAACTGGATTGGTCACAAAAAGATCGTCTCCAACCAATTGAATATTGGGAAGTGCTTTGGTCAGTTCAGCCCAACCGTCCCAATCGTTCTCATCCAACCCATCTTCAATACTGATCAATGGATAACGCTCGGCTAAGTCCTTATAATAGGTCACCATTTCAGTTGCGCTCTTGGTCCCGCCATCCAAATGATAAAGACCATCTTTGTAGAACTCGGTTGCCGCCACATCCAATGCCAAAGCGACTTGCGATCCCAATTCATACCCTGCTTTGGTGACTGCTTCAGCGATCAATTTCAAGGCATCTTCGTTGCTCGCGAGATTAGGCGCAAATCCACCTTCATCACCCACACCAGTGGCCAAGCCTTTGGATTGCAACAGTTTTTTCAGGTTGTGGTAAATCTCCGTTCCCCACTGCATGGCTTCCAAGAACGATCCTGCCCCCACAGGTGCAATCATGAATTCTTGAATGTCCACATTGTTGTCGGCATGAGCCCCACCATTGAGCACATTCATAAAAGGTACCGGCAAACGAGAGGCATGAATTCCACCCAAGTATCGATAGAGTGGCTGTTCAAGTTCTGACGCCGCAGCCCGAGCGATCGCCATGGAGCAGCCTAAAATGGCGTTGGCACCCAATTTTCCTTTGTTATCTGTGCCATCAACGGCCAACATTTTTAGATCCAGATAGCGTTGTTCAAAGACCGATTCGCCAACCAAATGTGGTGCCAATGTTCGATTGACGTGATCGATCGCTTTTTGAACACCTTTGCCCATCCAAGAAACCCCTCCATCACGTAATTCGACGGCCTCATGTTCGCCTGTACTTGCACCACTTGGTACGGCAGCCCGACCAAGTGCACCAGTGTCGGTCATCACTTCGACTTCTACTGTGGGGTTTCCCCGTGAATCCAAAATCATTGTTCCATATACAGAAATAATGGTACTCATACTATGTTCTCCTCAAAACCTATGGTTACGTTGTTTATGAACATCTTTAGCAATTTATCCTTAATATAAAGACGTCAGTTGAGTTTTATCGAGTTCTGGCTATTTGCCAACTCAATTATGGTGGATTTTTTCAAATGTTTGCAAGGGTTGGTAGAAAGCGATAGTTGACTGAAACGATTGTTTAATTGATATAGTTGTGTTCATCCTCTTTTTTAGGAGCAGGAATGTCTTTGATTACCACATTGATCCTCGCCGGTTTCAGCACCACAGCACAAGCTGGGTCTCCCTTCATCAACCCCGTATCTCTTGCGGACTTTTCCGATTGGAGTCTCGTAGAGAAAACAGGTTCTGTTGGTTCAATTGAGATGGATGGATCTGTAGAAGTGCCTCTCTACACTGATGAAAATGGTGCACCCACTTACAAAACATTTGTGACCACTGAGAAAACCGAAGAAGGCGAACGCGGTGATTTGTTTGCCCTCCTACCCAACACTTCTTTAATTGTGGTCAGCGAAGCCTTTGCCAAAAAGAACGAGTTGGAAATCAAGGTCACCAACAAACGACTGATTCCAGTCCCCGATGATTTCAAAGTGGGTGGCGAGATCAAATATGTTACGATCCCCAGTCTCAATGTCGGTGGAATGGTTCTCAACGAAGTCACCGCCTTGATATCAGGGTCCGAAAACAACGCAACCAGTGGATATACCTATCCTTACATGGTGATTGGTCTGGGTGTTCTCCCCACTTCTTATGCAGTGTTACACAGTAAAGGTCTCATTAAATTCAGCGATGATGGCGCTGGATTGATGAGTGAAGTTGGTGCAAAGGGTGTCCCTTATCAAACTAGAAATATTCTAGTGGGAACCCAAGGAAAGAAAACACTTTCTGGTGCCAACAAAACCCTGTTGCCTGGTCAATCTTTAATTGTGGATGTCACTTTTGATGGACAAACGGTACCAACAGCACTGCAGTTTGATTCTCAAGGCTCAATGCTCGATCGCTATGTTGAGAGTACCTCTGAGATTGTGACCTACGCAAATGACTCACGACTGGACTGGATGACACCTGTTTTGGGCGAGACTTCGCTGGTTGACACCTTTGTATTCCGACCGGTATTACAACCTTATAGTGATGGTCTCAATCCTGTGGCCACAATTGGTACCAATGTGTTGATTGGCTATGATATCGTTGTCGATAAAACATCACAAACTGTTGGCATGGTCGCCAATGACGGTTTTGCATTCACTCCCTATTACCCAATCTACCTTGAAGATGCCCGAAAAGCACTGGAACCAAAAGAAGACACTGAAAGCAGTGAAGATACTGATGAAGCCAAAGAAAGTGCAGAAGAGTCCTTGAATGTGGCTGGTATCAACGGACTGATCGATGCCTTAGAAACTGGTTCTGCCTATACGGAAGCACTCGAACAATATGCTTTGTTGATCGCTGATGAAGAGGAAAAGACCGACTGTCAATTGTGGCTCAATTACGGACATGCTCAACGTATCACCGGCAACATTGAAGAAGCCCACAAAGCCTATACAGAATCTGCTCGTCTGTACCACTCTTGGTGGGACATCGACTTAGGACGTCGTATGGACATCAACAAAAGCCAAGAAAAAATGGACGAAGAAGCCATCGAAGTCGCCAAAGAACGTAGCAAAGGTGCTGATATCAACTCGGTGGAAGACGGTTGGTACCTGTCACAACCAGAAGTCTGTTATCGTGCTGATGGTTGGATTGCCTCCATGGATTTACTCAGTGGTAACCACCAAGCCGTTGAACAGAACTACCGCAACAATTTGGACTTGGATGCCCAATTGGCACAAACCTTTGGTCACAGTGCTCTCATTCAAGGCAATACCGAACTGGCTCACGAAGCCTATCGACAAGCCATCAAATTGGAAAATGGCTACATAGAAAGAGCAAACAACCGTCTGGCACTGGCTCTAGTGTATGCAGATCAAGGGAAATGGGAACAAGCCAACGATCTCTTTCAAGAATCAATGGTACTCAAGCAAAGCCCTTTGAATGCCATGCTTTGGTACGATAATGCTGTTGCCCAAAATGATGTTGCCACTGCGGATGCTCTGTTACAACAGTGGATCGCTTCTCACCCACGAGAAGTGTCTGGAATCATCGTGCAGTTACGCAACGCTTCCAGTACATTGCAAGCCTTACAAGTGATTGAAGAAGAAGTGATTGAAGAAGTGGTTGAAGAGGAAAAAAGTTCGGATACTGAACAAGTAGAAGAAACACCAGTTGTTAATGAGAATGCTGAAGCCATCGCAGCCGCTACCGCACAGTTAGAAGCCGCCAAACAATCCTTTGAAAATTGGTTGGCCCATGCAGATCGCTGGTACTCATCAAACACCAATGGGCTAAATGGACTCAAAGTCTTAGGCTACACCTACAGTGGCGACCTCGAAAAAGCCGGCGCACTACTCGATACCGTCAAAGGACAGGTTCATGCCTCAGCCCCGTTAAGCTTTGCCGCAGCCAACTACTATGCTGCTGCTGGCAAAGCAGAAGAAGCCTCAAATGCCTTGACCCAAACAGTGGCACTTGCACCACAAATGAGCGGTTATGCCTTGACCTTGCGTAAATAACACTGGCATCGGGACAGATACAAAAGGGGTGGCGTTGCCATCCCTTTTTGGTTGCGAGTATTTTTTCTTAAATGATTACCACAAAGCAACCTGAACTTTAATATTTCAAACAGTAGTTTCCTGATGCGGAATAACCCGAGGGACAAGAACCACTTTTCTCAATCGCATATTTGGCACCAGAGTTAGCCAGACAATAATTGCCAGATGCGGAGTAACCTGATGGACAAGAACCATTCTTCTCAATGGCAAACTTGGCACCTGAATACGGTTTACAATATTCCCCTGAAGCCGAATAACCAGAGGGACAAGAACCGTTCTTCTTGACGGTGACCGGGGTCAGTGAAGAGTATCGTTGTTCTTGAGAAGCCACGCAATAGATTCCGGATGCTGAATAACCAGAGGGACAGGAACCACTTTTATGCATAGCCAGAGAAGCGCTAGAACCAGCCAGACAATAATTGCCAGATGCGGAGTAACTCGATGGACACGAACCATTTTTCTCAATGGCAAACTTGGCACCCGAGTAGGGTTTACAATATTCCCCTGAAGCTGAATAACCAGAGGGACAGGAACCATTTTTCTTAATGGTGGTGGGAGTAGGTGAAGCAAACGCCAAGGTGGTTAAAAAAAATACCATTGTTCCTCCAAGAACTATCGAACTATCGATTCATAACTTGTATGATTGTACTTAAATCGCGACGGTGTTGCTCCCAAACAGCCTCATCCAACTGAAATTTATCTTCGGTAAACTGCAAAATTCCTTCATGTTTAAAAGCAAAGATGGCATTGGCGATATTGACACTGGATAAGGCTTCGGGACGTAAAATCTCCGCCACCGCCAAGCGTGCTTTGGCATAATCTTGGATTCGCTTTTTGAGATCCTTTTCGGTCAAAGAAACCGCTGTTAAAGATTGACAGCCCCTCAACACACAAATATACGACTCAATAAAATTGGTGGTTAAACTGGCGAGTTCATGAAGCATTTCAGTAGAAGCCACTTCATACAGTACATCTTCACCATCGATTTGACGCAGCGCACCATATTCCACCATCGACTGCCGAGACACTTCTGCTACTTCTCGTAAGGTGTGAGTAGGGTGCGCTGGAAACTCAAACCGCAACACAAAAGACAATTCCAAGAACAATCGTAAAGTCTCATCACCCTGACAATCCCCATCGGTTGCCAAAATAGAGGCCGCCAACAACGACATCGGGGCCAAAAAGTGCATCAAACCATTTTTGTAATATTCCATGGTAATACGGGCTTCTGGCACCACTCTGATAACCACACCTTGCGCATCTTCCAAACGCTCAATCCACCGTTCCGACTTAAAACGCTCCATCGCCTTTTCTACCACCCATTGGCCATGCTTCAAGGATTCCGCTGCCATTGCTCCCTGATGACGCAACAAACGATCAAAACGTTCTGCTCGTTTCAACACCACATCCAAAGGAATACCCGGCCGGTGATCTGACAACAGTGCCAAAGCGGTGATACCAGTTGGCAAAATCAGCATATTTTGTCCGATCCCATGCATGATCTGGGTGGCAATTGACTGGAGATGTCCCTTTTGTTCTTTCTTCTCCATATCATCCCAAGGTTGGTCAAAATTGGCGATGATTTGATTGAGGAAAATCGGTTCTCCCACCCGCATGTAGACTTTACCGTAGCGCTTTTTCAAGACTTTACGGGCTTGCAGGACTCCCGACATACTCTCTTTCTTTTTGGATTTTCCAGCCAACTCTTTGGCGTAGGACTTTTCTTCGGCAATCTGTTCATAAGAGAAAGCAATCGGTAAAATACTCAACACCCGATCCGATTTCATGTGTACAGCCGAATTGACAACCATTTGCAACATCCCCAACTTTGGGTGCAACAGTTTACCGGTGCGAGAACGACCTCCTTCAATGAAAAACTCTACCGGTATTTCTTCTCGAATTAACAACCGCACATAGCGCTCAAAAATCGTTGGAAAAATCGGGTCATTTTTGAAAGATCGTTTAATGAAAAATGCTCCACTGCCTCTAAATAAATGCCCCATCGGAAAGAAGGACAAGTTCTCACCAGCAACCACATAAGGCAACACCAAGCCATGTTCATAACATTGCGAACCAATCAGCAAATAATCCAAATGCGAACGGTGTGATGGTACCAAAATAGGGGTTCCGGTCCGAACGGCTTCCCTCATCCTTTCGATATCCTCAGGACGCAAATCCACTCCTGAAAAAATCTGGTTCCAGACAAAACGACAAAACAAAGCAAAGGCTTTCAAAATCCGAAACGAGAACCGAGCGGCAATGTGTTCCACTGTTTTATCGACTTCTCGTTTGAGACTCTCTACAGAACGCCCTGTTCTCTTGGCCTCACTTTGAATCAGTTCTCGAACCTCGGGGGCCAATTGAATCTGACGACGAAACCAAGCAAACGAACGAATTTTGGGACCACGGATGGCGTGCATCTCACGGTACAAATAGCCCTTGAGCAACAAACGAGCCACCCGAATTTGTCGCTTGGCGGGTTGGTTTTGATAGCGTTCCAGAACCTCTGTTAAATCGACGGATTCTCCCACTTGAATGATTGGTTCATGGTCACGATTGACCGCCGAAAACAGTTTCATCAAAGGACCCGGCTGATCTTCAGAACCGAGAATGAAGCGCATCAAGTCAGAACGCTCTTTACTTGGTCGCCGTTGCCATACCACCGCAACCGGTAAGAGTTGAATGGAAGATTCCATCTGAGACTGCAATTCCACCAACTGCTCTAAGGCGTCGGTATTGGTATAAAACAGACCATTGGCTTGGGTGAGCGACACCGCCACAGTTCCATTGCGTTGCAAAGCATCGGCCAACAGGTATTTGTCGTCTAGTCGACCAAACCAACGATTGATCGCACCCCAAGTTTGCACACAGGCATCCAATAACGGTCGATACCACAATACCCGCATGTTCAAGGAGACTTCGGCGAGTGGCAAACGACGGAGATTCAATACCCGATTGAGTGCCAACCAATCCAATTTCGATCGGGTGTAAAAAACGTAGACAATCGGTCCTTTTTGAGCGGCTTCTCGAATGTTATTGGCGGAGCGATCACTCATTCTCAGTTTACGAAGCAACAATCCCATCCCACTCAGAAAATAGAGCAGTCCAAAACGACGCAACATCCCACCACCATACTGCTTTTCATTACGCATTGTGTTCCTCAGTTGGTTGGTGAAAATGTTGTATTCATGGCTTGGGTAAGATCGGCAATCAAATCATCAATATGCTCAATGCCAACGCTTAAACGAATCAGTCCATCGACTATACCTATCGCTTCACGGGTCTCTTTGGGGACAGACGCATGGGTCATAATAGCCGGTATTCCAATCAATGATTCCACTCCTCCTAAACTTTCAGCGAGTGTAAACAATCTTGTAGACTGCACAAAACGTGTTGTCGCCTCTAAATCAGCATCCAACACAAAAGATATCATACCACTAAAGCCTGGATAATGTACCGTTTTTACATGAGGGTGTTGAACCAACCACGCAGCAATTTGTTGGGCATTGGACTGGTGTTCTCGCATGCGTAGCGACAACGTTTTCAATCCTCGCAAGACCAAAAAACAGTCTTGGGGCCCCAAGATGGCACCGGCAGAGTTTTGTATCCACGCCAACCGTTTGGCCAAACCATCATCATTTACAATGACCGCTCCACCAACCACATCGGAATGTCCATTTAAATACTTGGTGAGTGAATGGACCACGATATCGGCACCCTCGGTCAACGGTCGCTGAAACACAGGCGTGGCAAAAGTATTGTCGACAACCAACAACGCTCCAACTTGTCGGCATTTCTTGGATATTATCGCAATATCAGTGGTTTTCAACAAAGGATTAGTTGGGGTTTCCACCCAAACAAGTTTGGTACCATCTGGAATTTCCAACGCAGCCGTTGTGGTGTCCACAAACTGAAAGATGATGCCTCGATCTGCCCACTCTTGTACAAATAAGCGATAGGTTCCACCATAAATATCATCGCCACAAACCACTGTATCCCCTGCCGACAACAACCGAATCACGGCATCAATCGCAGCAACCCCAGAACCATAGACCAAACCATGCTTTCCTTCCTCTAATGAAGCCAGACAGTCTTGCAGTGCAGTTCGGGTTGGATTGTTGGTTCTTCCATACGCCCATTTGTTTCCACCGGGTGTTTCTTGGGCATAGGTAGACGTTTGAAATATCGGTGTCATCACTGCACCGGTATGGGGCTCTGGTGATTGTCCAGCGTGGATAGTTCGGGTCTGCAAATGCAATGGTGTTGGAGAAGACGTCATCGCAACCCTATCTTTTTTTGACGCGCGCCATGTGATCGATCAAATCAATTCGGGTGATGATGTCACTGGGCTTTTTATCAGTATAGACCAAGGCTGTTTCAAATCGACTGAACAATTCCATCAAGACGAAGAGTTCGGTATCTTCATGAACCACACAAAAGTCCATGTCGACCAATTCCTTGACCTTTTCTTGGGAAGCATGACCTTTGATAGCATGATGAAGTAAACTCTTTTCAGTCAAGATTCCCAATAGAGAATCTCCACCCATTACTGGTGCTTGAGAATAGTCGTGTTTTTTCAAGGTTTCCACAGCAGAGATCACTGTATCGTTGTGATCAATCGTCACAATGCCACGTTTTGACTTGGCATGCAGCAAGTCCGAGACCGTTCCTTTGACAGAAGGGGCTTCCATAAACCCATTTTCTTCCATCCAACGATCGTTGAATACCTTAGAAAGGTAATTTTTGGCAGAATCGGGCAATACCACTACAGCAATCATCCCCTCACGGTCATGCTTTTTGAGGTATTTCATTGCACCTGCCAAAGCCGCACCACAGGAGGCACCCGCAAAAATGCCCTCTTCGGCAACCAAACGACGGGTCATTTCAAAACACTCTTGATCGGCAACCCGTTCAACCGCATCCACATTTTCAAAGTTCATGGTGGTTGGCATGAAATCTTCACCAATCCCTTCTAAGACATAGGTGTAGGGTTTGGTCATCACACCACTGTAAAAATAGTCATAATACAACGAACCTACAGGATCTACCGCGACAACTTGCACATCTTCATTTTGCTCTTTGAAATACTTGGCACAGCCTGTAATGGTTCCACCAGTACCTGCACCCGCAATAAACACATCCAATTTCCCTTCGGTTTGCTCCCACAGTTCAGGACCTGTAGAATGATAGTGCGCTTTGGGATTACTTTGGTTGTGGTATTGATTACCATAACAAGCATTTTCGGTTTCTTGTACCAAACGCTCTGACACTTTGTAATAGGAACGTGGATCTTCAGCATCCACATCTGTTGGGGTGATGACCACTTTTGCTCCCCATGCACGCAAGGCTTGCCGCTTTTCTTCAGATTGTTTATCAGGCATCACAAAAATAGATTTGTACCCACGTGAGGTCGCCATCAATGCCAACCCTGCACCTGTATTCCCACTGGTTCCTTCGATGATGGTACCACCTGCTTTTATGCGTCCCTCTGCTTCATAATCTTCGATAATCTGTTTGGCGACACGGTCTTTAATCGATCCCGCGGGATTAAAAAATTCGACTTTGGCATAGACTGTACACTTCAAATCTTTGGTGATTCGATTCAATTTAATCAACGGAGTGTTTCCAATACAGTCAAGAATAGAGTCATAAACACGTTTTTCGGGGGTCAACATACACCTCAAAGTACAAATTGTAAAACAAGAACAAAACAGTCTATCCATTCAGCAATCAATAGACCATCACGGGTTCTTACCTAACCCACCTCCTATCAAACCTCAAACACTTGCTGTCTTTGTTGCAAATGAATAACAAATCTTCTCTTTTCCTTGCACATCGAAAACGGATACTGTAATTTTGCAAAGAGACTATTTTTTATTTTGACTGTGAGTTGTTTCGTGGATTTAAAATCACCCCCCCTCTTAAAGAAAGGCGACTATGTCTATGGTTCCTTCGTCAAAGCGGCTTTCACCAGTGGCTTTATCAACGACAACAACCCCGGAGATCGTTCTGATCAAATCGGTCGATACCCGTTCTCACTGCAAAACACCAAAGAAGCCATCCTTTACGCCAAAGAAGCCCAAACTGTTTGGGAAACAAGTACCATCCGAAAACGCATGGCGGTTGTCAATCAATTCCAAGAACAATTGGAAACCCACAACAAAACCCTAGCGATTACCCTCACCAGAGAAACCG
>CAKZLX010000081.1 GCA_937127265.1 uncultured Pseudomonadota bacterium | reverse complement strand
AGAGGCGCACTAGGCATGCGAATAAGTCGTGCAGGGCAGGAGATTATTATGCCTGCTGGAACTCAAATGATGTAGAATTCGTTAACAAACTCTTTAAGAACGGAAAAGCATCTGAAATTTATACGAACTCAGATGCTCTGACCGTATATTTCGTATTTCGCGAATTAGAACTGGGGAGTCCTGCTCATTTATCCCTTGTCAAACAACATTTGAATACGCGTACTTCAAACTGGAATTGGACATTTGGAGACATTGTATTGCTGAATAGCATGACAGGTAACCAAGATGCAGAAGGACCGGTACCGCAAGATGTATTGGAACAACTGGATGTCCCTGAAGCCGTGGCTCAAAACAGAGAAGCATTCGCAAGTCGGGCAACAGTGAATCTTTCATGTTCATCTGGGCAAATCGAGGGCAATGTATTGATGTTTATACTCACACTGCCTTTGCTCATGAGAAGGCGCAGAAGAATGTAGGTGCATTAATACTTATCCGATCAAATCAGTGCATACTCCAATAGGCGTTGTACAGTCTCATTGTCTAGGTTCCAACTGGGTTTGTTGTTTTTGTAGAAAAGGCAATAGTTTCAAGTATTTAGGTTAAAACTCGTTATTTGATAAAACTGTCAAATTCGTCAACACTTCGACACCCGATGTGGAATTTTTGGAGGTTGTAGAGATCAAGATTCGTCACTTGGACTGTCGAAAGTTGCTTATTCGATGTTGTTCCACTTTTTGAAACCTTTGTTCCAAAAGCAAATCGAAACACTCGCCAGTAAAGGTTTGTTTGCGATACACTGTCTACAACCATGGAGACCCAATGTTGTCGATGCTCATTTTTGCTTGCCAACCCTCAAAATCTGATACTGCAGTACCTCTCGACACGGATACTGCTGATGATACGGGGATTGTGGAATTGATGGAGATCGATGCTGACGGTGATGGGTATCCATTGTGGTCAAGCACTCTTGATGTTTCCAATGCTGATTGTGATGACAATGACCCCACTGTTACTCCCTTGACGGAGCGTTATATACCGGCGGGCATTTTTCAGATGGGGGAAAACAACACTCCGTTTAGTGGTCCGGCTCACGATGTTCTATTGTCCGACTATTGCATCGATACCTATGAGGTGACCAATACTCGATTTGCGGACTTCTTACAGGATTTCTATGTACAAGGTTGGGACAATGTCAATCCAGCAGGGCAAGAACTCTATGACTTGGATGATGACGACGATGTCTTTCCACAACGTATTGAACGGGTTGCCGATGGCTATGGGATTATGCTGGGGTATGAAGAACATCCTGTCACCGAAGTATTTTTATGGTCCGGACATACTTTTTGTGAGTGGGACAAAAAGTCTTTACCGACCGAAGCCCAGTGGGAAAAGGCGGCACGTGGTACCGATGGACGTACCTTTCCTTGGGGCGAGGAGATGCCGAACTGTGATTTGACCAACTTTGGCTTTATCGGAGAACAGTGCATCGGAGATACCGTAGCAGTGGGCTCTTACCCTGATGGCGTTTCTCCCTATGGCGTGCACGATATGGCAGGCAACGTTGCCGAATGGGTGTCTGATTGGTTTGGGATGGACTATTATGCACAGTCACCATTGGAAGACCCGCAAGGACCAGACAGTGGATGGTTTGATGATGGACAAGGCAACGCTTTTGAAGCCAGACTGGTGCGTTCAGGAAACCACGCCACGGGGACTGGTGACATCCAAACACACTATCGCCAGCCAGAACCGCCCGCAGGAAGCAGTAACGGGATTGGATTTCGTTGTGTGAGACCGTTGGACGAGTGATTGTGGTCTGTTTTCAGTTATAGTAACTTGATGACACTTTCTATTGTATTCATGTCCCTGTTGGCTTGTCAGTCCGACCCAGATGCTGGTGCGGCACAGATTGTTCGTGTCCCTGACGAAACTGAGACTCGTTCATGGGAGGAGATGCCAGCGTTGGATGTCACTTGGTTTGTGCGTGCATCACTCGACATACGAGGACATCGACCATCGGAAAGTGAATTGCAGTGGGCAATCCAAAACCCTGATGACTTGACCGATATCTTGGACACTTGGCTCGATTCGGACGCTTTCGCCCATCAAATGGCTTGGTATTGGAATGATGTTTTACACACCTCGGTTTGGATTGGTCAAGAAGAACGATTTGATCGATTTATACTCACGGATGCCGACAAACGTTCGATTGGTTGGGAACCATTGTCCTATATTGAACACACCATACGAGAAGATTTGCCCTTTACCAACATTGTGACCACCAATCGGGTCCCCTCCAATGAACATTTGGCGGGTATTTTTGGCGACGATTTGTCTGACTCCGATGGCGATTGGCAGATGACAAGTCTCGATCGAGAGCACCCACATGCCGGATTGATTGCTTCAAGGGTGTTGTGGATACGGCATTTTGTAGACATTTTGAACCACAATCGAATGCGCGCCAATTTTTACAGTTCCACCTTTCTTTGTCAGGATTACCTCGAACGAGATGTGGCTTTTGATTTTTCAGCAGTGTCTCTCGACAATGTCGAACAGGCTATCCGAGAACAACCAGAATGTGTGACTTGCCACGCTAGTTTGGACCCACTGGCCAGTGTTTTTGGGGTGTTTCAAGACAACATCAACCTCGACTTGGACCAAATGGGGATGCCTTCGGAATTCAAAAACAACTGGTATGCTGGATGGCGAGAACCTTCCTATTTTGGGTTGCCACTCAACAATTTAAGTGAACTGGGTGCCTACACTGCCAACGATGGACGGTTTGCCCAATGCATGGTGGAGCGTACTTGGGACTTTTTGGTCGAAGACAGCACACTTCCCGACTTGGACCGTTTTTCGCTCACCGATATCTTTGTGGCTTCGGATTATCGAATTGATGAGGTGGTGAAACGGATCGTCCAAAGCCCCGAGTACCTCGCCCAGCCACCTCGGGTGTTGCGTCCTGAGCAACTGCTGCAAACGTTGGTGGAAATCAGCACCATTGATCAAGAGCAGGAATTGAATGGCGAAGAAGGAATCGGACAGTTGGTTTGGTCGCCAACTCATCGGGTGTTGTTTGGGTCAACCGATGATGTGGGTGTGCTGACAGCCAATCCTGCCTTTACTGTGGGTCATCATTTGGCTCTACAATGGTTGACTGAACAACTCTCCGAGGTGATTGTGAACGACTTGCGTTTGCCACCCCCAGCAAGGGTTCTGCTCAATCAAATGGATGTAGACACCGAGGCGGATGTTTTGCGACAGATTATCTTTTGGAAACGCACCTTGCACTCGGAATGGGTCGATGAATCCAGTGAAGAAGTCGAACGATTGTTTGCCTTGTGGGATGACCTGGCTTCCACGGATGGTGAGGTGGTTGCTTGGAGTACTGTTTTGGCGGTCTTGTTACACGATCCCAAGGCGGTGCTACGATGATCTGGTTCACATTGCTTTGGTTGGCTTGTACAGGAGATGAGATTACCGAAGTACCGGTGACTTGTAATCAGAATATCACCTACGCCAGTGTCGCCGAACCGTTTTTACGCAACTACTGTACAGGGTGTCACGCCACCAATTTACCCAGTGGTAAACGATACGGTGCGCCCTTGAACGTCAACTTAGACACTTATGCCGATGCAAGGACTTGGGCCCTTCGTTCCTATGTTCGCGCCGTGCATTTTGAGACCATGCCTCCCTCGGGTGGAATCTCTGTTTCTGAACGAGAACGGTTTAAACAATGGGCACTTTGTGGCGCCAAAGGTTCGGAAACCCAAACCCCAGTGGTGGAGCCTGCCGAACGGAGAACCAGTCGTACCATTCTCAATTTGTCGATTGAAGGTGACGACCAAGATACGATTGTGTTGCAACGATGGATTCAAGATACCGATCTGATTGATGAAGACATTGACCTCTATCGTGAAGAAACCTATTTCCGCGAAGGTTTGGATGTTTGGTTCGGTGGATACTCTGAGTACAGTTTGACAGGGGATGTGGTCGCCACCGTTGTGTTTGCCCCTCCACTGCCGATGACCGAAGCCATTTGGCAAGATGAATTGTTGGTCATGGCAACCATAACCATCAACGATGACACTTGGACCGAAGAACAGGTTTGGACGGGTGAGCAATCCTATCGTGCCTTGTGGGAGTTGGATGTGCATGAGCGAGAGACCAATCCTCTCCAGACAGTCTGGTGGAACCAACAAGGTGAAGAGTGGGGATGGCGAATGTCCACCAACAGTATCCTGTCCAGTGCCTATGGGACCACTATCCAAGGTCTCTCTTGGGAAGCACAACAATTTTCGGGACCCGACGGTATCAATTCCGAGTCGGCATTTCCCTTACGTAAAGATGATGGTTGGATTGATTTGTGGATCGAGTGGGGCTTATGAAACGACGAACTTTGTTCAAAGCGAGTGCTGGACTGGGGATGCTTCCACGTGTGGGTTGGTCCAACAGTAGTTCCAATCAGCGGTTGGTTTTCGTGTATAGTCGAGGAGGTTGGGATGTTTCAATGTTGTTTGATCCCAAGTTTTCCAATTCCCAAGTGGAGACTGCATCCGATGGTGAGCCTGATAGTATCGGTGACCTGAAGTTTGTGGCTTCGGTTAACCGTCCGAATGTATCGGCATTTATGTCTCGGTTTGGTGGGCAATCGGTAATTGTCAACGGAATTGGTATTGGTTCGATCAGTCACAAAAAGTGTGAGCGGTTGTTGTTTACCGGAAGTCGGCTTAGCAACGCACCCGATGTCGGGTCGATCATCGCCCAACGTTTTACCCATTTGCCCTTGCCCTATGCCATTTTATCTGGTCCTCGGATGACAGGCGATTTGGGATACAATGTCTGTCGTGTTGATCAAACCTTTGTCTCCATTTTACGGCAAGACACCACCGTGAATTATGACCGTGTTCAGCAATATATTCAGGCATCACTCGGAAACACTGAAGAACAGCGCATATCCGAATATGTGCAAACGCTTGCCCGTCGCGAACAGTTACGCAGTCAAGTCGGTCTCTTTCCGACCACGATTGACAACAATCCCACCAACCAAATCGAATTGTCGGTGCAATTGCTGGCCAAGGATGTTTCGGCAGTCACCATGCTCCAAATCGAGCCACCCCCATTTCACCAGTGGGATACCCACAACAGCAACGATAGTTTACAAAGCGGATGCTACGATTATTTGTTTCAACACCTGTCTTTGTTGGGCGAACAGTTAGAAAGCACCCTAGACAGCAATGGCAATCCACTGATCGAAAGTACAACTGTGGTGGTTCTTTCAGAAATGGGTCGAACACCCGTCTATAATTCCAGTGAAGGCAAAGATCACTGGCCTTACACCTCGATGCTGATGTTTGGTAGTCAAATCAAAGGTGGAAGAACCGTCGGAATAACCGATGCAAAACTAACATCTGTTCCGATTGATCTCGCCTCGGGAGAACAAACTTCAAGTGGCGTTTTATTGCAGAGTTCGCACCTGTTGGCTGGTTTGTTGCAACGGTTTGACATCGATGCCGGCGAATACTTATCTGAATCCCCATTCTTGGCACCGTTTGCATAGGTCTACCCAACAAATTTTTGCAGTCGCTTAAACAAGGGGATTTTGCTGTTTTCATCCCGTGGTTGATAGGGTTCATCTATGTAGGCCATATACATCGTTCGACGTTGGGAGGCTTTTCCTGTCAAGGTTGCCTGTGCAGTTCGATGCCATGCTCGACCATCGTGAATGGTGAGGTCGCCTCGTTTGACCACCAGTGGAATTTCTTTGGGATCTGGAGTATGGGTAAAAAACATCGGAAACTTACGGAACAGCATCATGAATACACTTTGGGTATGGGTACCCGGCAAGATTCGAACGCCTCCTTTTTCCAAGGGGCAATCATCCAAGTACAGTCCCACATTGAGCATCACTCCTGGTTTGCGTAGATTGTAGAAAATGTCACGCGGTGAATCGGTGTGCCAACCCAGTTTGGTATAGGCTGAAGTGGGGGTGTTGATGAAGTTATTGATCACGATACCATCTTTTTCTACTTGAGCCAGTCGGGCATTGTCACTGAGCAGTTTGCCGACCCCAGCAAAGCGTTCATCTTCCACGAATCGTTTGATGACCTCTGAATATTGGGATGCGTAGGCAAAACGATTGACAAACTTGTTTCCCGATTCGTCTTCTCCCCATTGAATTGGAACACCCAACACAGTTTCTCGATTCTCGGCAAGAAACTGGGCTTCCATTTTGTCCATTTCTGCCACGATCTGATCGACTTCTTGATTACTGGCAACATTGGTAAAGTGTAAAAATCCGAAATGATTGAAAAAATCGATTTGTTCGGTGGTCAATTCTGATGACAATGTAAACTTTTTGGTGATGTCCATCTGTGAAACCCTGTACAGTCTAAAAATGATCTTCTAAACAATGTACAGACTTTGAATGGACTTGTCATATTCAGGAGGCAGAAATTTGAGGTTAAATCTGTGGAAACGTGCACTGTTTACGCCAAACAGATTTTTCCGCCCGCTTTTTTCCACGCATCAAAGCCACCTTCCATTACCCGAACATTGTGGTAGCCCATCTTCAGCAAGGCGTCGGCGGCTAAAATTGAACGCAAGCCATCCGAGCAGTAGAGAATTAACTCATCTTCAAGATTGGGATAATGAAATTCGATATCGCGTTCCAAGATTCCCTTGGAGATATGTTTTGCCAGTTCGATGTGACTGGTCAAAAACTCTCGAATCTCTCGTACGTCAATCAGGTTGATACTGATCTTCCGATTGGTTTTGTAGAGTACATCTTCCGCCGAAATGAATTGAACGCGCATTCGGGCGTCATCGATCACATTGAGGTAACGAATGGTGGGCTTTCTGGTTCGCATGGAGATACTATATTCTAAATTTGGTATTCTGACAGGTGTAAATGTCCAAATTTTGGATAGGCTTCTGTCATAGGCAGGGAATAGTGCTTGCTTGATAAGGGTCGGTTGAGTACAAATAATTAAAACAAAGGAGCGTACAATGATCTGGATCATAGCTATGGGGCAGTTTGCTTTTGCGCAAGAAATCGCTGATGATTCGGTTGACGTACCTGAAGTGTGGGTTCAATGCCAGCCGATTTCCGGACTGATCAATCTCGAAAAAATGTTGCCAGTTGCCTATCGTGAAAGCACCAAGGGACTGGGTGAATTGGGTGTAGATGGATTTCAGTCGCTTGGGGGTAATCCAGAAGGTGCTTTGCGGGCTTACGGTAGTGAAGGCTTGACTATGCAGATCCCTCTGTTGCAGGGGGAAGCCAATCAGGATGTAGAGGCTTTATTGAGACGAATTCAGCCCAACGCTTTGATTTGGCCAGACTCTCCTTTGAATTGGTCGTTGGAATTGGTGGATGATCAGTGGCGAGGCAAGGTGTCTGACCAATATTTATCGCTCTATTCTGCAGATGCCCAAGAAACGATTGAGATGCCCTCGATACTGGATAAACTATCCAATACCCAAGAGGGGTGTTGGCTGGTGGTGAATAGTGACGCCACGATTCCAAAAACCGAGATACCGTTGGACGGTGGCTTGTTTTTACCATTTGGTGACGATCCATTTTCCCTTTTCTTTCGTCCGAAGGAAGTGTTGCCATCAATTCTGGAGGGGGAAGGTGCCACACCGTTATCCATTCATACCCCTAAAGCGCCAGCGGTGCTGTTGTCGTTGGGTTTTGATTGGACTGAACTATTTTTGGATCCTGCTTTTCAAGAACGATTGCAAATGTCCGAGAAAGATGCCCGAAAATTGGCACGCAGACTGCGCATTCAACCGGGTGGTATCGTTGCCTTTCAAAATATCAACATTCGAAAAGACCCCAAGATATCGGTTGCTTTGGAACTTCACAACCGTTTTGGAGCACCACAGTGTGCGTGGTTGATTTGGCGTGGGATCATTCGCTCATTGCGTCAGGCAGGACTGGACCCTGTTAAACTGGACAAAGGCATTTTGTCTTTTGTGAACAATGGACAGGTCTTGTATGTTGGTGTGGTCAAAGGACGCTTGTTGCTCGCCAACACCAAAATTGCAATACAAGAGATGATGACCAATGAAGGCGTTCAGTGGGGTTCTGATGAATTCGCAGCCTTTGCGGCAGAACAACCGATGGCTTTACACGTAGCGGTTCCTTCGATGATGGGCATGATGGTTGGCGGGTTGGATAGTGTACAGGTTGGCGCTCGCACAATAGACAAACATGCTCAACTGACCTTCCATGTCAATATGATGGGAGAGGGGGATTGGACAGGGCTGCTTCCGTTTTTGGCGGGACAATTGCCTGAGCCTGAAGATGATGTCCTTGCCACCGATGAACAGAAGATAGTCCAAACCTTAGCGGCGATGGAACACCAACACTTTAAAGAGAACGGTCGTTATCTGGCGGTCGGGCGTACAGGCGTGTTTGATTTGGAGAGTATGCCAGTGCCCCAAGCCATCTTGGATGGTGCACCACCAGAAAATTCGGCATCGATGATGGGGTGGATTGAACAACCTGAAAATGGTTTGTATTGGGTGGAATTATTCGAAACGGATGAGAGTACAACCTTCATGGTGCACGGGGTCTTCCTGTTACAAGGAAGTTTGGTTCACTATACGAAAGATCACTTGGGGCAAATCGCTGTTGAACCAATTTAATCTGTCCGAAATTGAAGGGGCGGCTAGTACTCGAAGGTGCGTTGGAGAATCTTATGCCCAGTACCATTCATACATCCCTCAATCGATATTCATTGTTTTGCCCCGTTTGTGGTGACAATACCTTGCATCGTTTTTTGCATGATGAGTCCTTGTGTATTCATGTTGCTTATCTGCACTTTGAAGACGAACCATTTTTTGCTGAACTCAACGAGCGATATGAGGACTGTTTGGAGCAGTCGATGTTCACAAACCGTGACGGAAATAGCGAGAATAATACCCCAGTGTCTCCAACCGAGGTATCACCCAGCACAACTGATCCCGAGATGGAACCGACCCCGACAATCATCGGTCATCCGTATTTTGGTTTGGAAATGTCTTCAACGGATATCGATAGGGTTTGTGCATGTTTTCCGACTTCTGTGTTGCATATGCGAATTCTCACCGACAAACGAACCATTGGTCCGATGCCCGAACTGGTGCGCATTGGTTTTGATTTTGATGTACAACAACCACAAAGTATCCTTGATTGGTCGGATCGGTAGCCGATTGCCTAGCATGAACTGAAACACCGTATCGAGTGGACAAAACTACGCAATCCCGATATAAGCATCCACAAAGACTGTGGTTACAGTGCTTGTTCAGGGAGTGATTATGGTGCACCAACTCAAAGCCAAGTTTACCGAAGCCTGTCCGACAGGGATATCGTTTGCCAGTTTACGCTACGTTGAGGAAACTACCGAGGTGATTGGTATTCGGCGCGGTGTATTGGAACCAATCGACAAGAGTATTGATCGGGGCGTGATGGTTACCGTATTTGTGGGCAGTGGCATGGGATATGCCTCAACTGCCGATTTGTCACTTGCAGGTTTGAAGAAAGCTTTTGCTAAAGCGGTGTCTTGGGCTGAACGCAGCCACAATAAGATGGTGTTCGATCCTTCCACGCTGGCGATGCCACATTCATCGGGTTCTTATCAAAGTCCAGTGCAACGCGGTTGGAATTCGGTTCCTTTTACTGAAAAGTTGGAACTGCTCAAAGGGATTGACGCCCAATTGCCAATCGATCAACGCATCATTGATTGGTCCACATCGTTGATGAGTGTTCGAACCGAGTCATTGTATTTGACCAGTGAGGGTGGTGAAGTCCATCAGTCTTGGGAAATGTTAGCACCAGATATGATGGCGGTGGCACACCATGAGGGGCAAACCCAAAAGCGTTCGTTTGGTTCGCGTGGAATTTCTCAACAAACCGGTTGGGAGGTGTTTGATCGTTTGGACTTTCGAGATGCAGGTCCTCGTATTGCTGAGGAAGCGATTGCCTTACTGGAGGCCCCGAACTGCCCATCGGGTGAAATGGACTTGATCTTGATGCCTGATCAAATGATGCTGCAAATTCACGAATCCATCGGTCACCCCTTAGAGTTAGACCGAATCTTAGGGGATGAACGTAACTACGCCGGCACATCTTTTGTGACCATGGATATGTTTGGTGCTTATCAATATGGTTCCGAATTGTTAAATGTCACTTTTGATCCAACGGTGTCAGAAGAATTTGCCTCCTATGCCTTTGATGACAACGGTACACCAGCCGAGAAGTCCTATTTAATTCGCAATGGTTTATTGGAACGACCCTTGGGTGCCGCGATCTCTCAGCATCGTGCCAATATGAATGGTGTAGCCAATTCTCGCGCCTGTTCGTGGAACCGACCACCAATGGATCGGATGGCCAATTTGAACATCGAACCCGGTGACCAATCTTTGGATGAACTGGTGGCTTCGGTTGAAAGGGGTGTTTTGATGCACACCAACACTTCGTGGTCGATTGATGATTCCCGTAACAAGTTCCAGTTCGGCTGTGAAATGGGTGAACTGATTGAAAATGGGGAACGAAAAGGCATCGTTAAAAATCCCAACTACCGTGGTATCTCAGCCACTTTTTGGCGTTCTCTCAAAGGTGTTGGCAATCGCGATTCGTTTGAAGTGTTGGGTACCCCCTATTGTGGAAAGGGAGAACCCAATCAGGTTATTCGTGTGGGGCACGCTTCTCCCGCCTGCTTGTTTGGTAATATTGACGTATTTGGAGGTGCCTAATGCAACAGCACTTTATGGATTTGGCTGATTTCTTGACCTCTCAAATGCGTGGGGATGAAGTCTTTACGGCATACCTGACCGCTGAAGATTCGGATTTTGTACGCATTAACCACGCCAAAGTACGCCAACCGGGTTCGGTTTCTCAGGCAAATCTACAACTGCGGTTAATTCACCAAGGTCGTCAATGCTCGGTCACAGTGGGATTGGTGGGTGATTTGTCATCCGATAAAGCCCAGTTGGCT
>CAKZLX010000080.1 GCA_937127265.1 uncultured Pseudomonadota bacterium | reverse complement strand
ATCCATTGGTTTGTGCCGCATTCAATGCTGACTTTGATGGTGACCAAATGGCTGTTCACTTGCCGTTGTCAATCGAGGCTCAAATTGAAGCTCGGGTGTTGATGATGTCTACCAACAACATTTTGAGTCCGGCAAGCGGTCGACCAATTATTAATCCATCGCAAGATATCGTTTTGGGTGCCTATTATATGACCCGTGATCGTTTGGGCGTTAAAGGAACGGGCAAGGTCTTTGCCTCTCCTGATGAGGTTCAAGCGGCCTATGATACTGGCGATGTACATTTACAAGCTGGTATTCGTGTTCGGATTCCCGTGGTGGATTTCAAACGTCATTTAATTCGTAAGTTTGCCGGTTTGAAAGATGCGCACTTGATTCTGGGTATGGATCACAAAGATAGCAGCGAAACGATTCATATTCATCGTGGGAAGTTGCGTTCAATGACTGGTGATGTTGTGACGACTGAGATTCCTTCTTTGGGTGGGGAAGTTGCTGTATCAATGGATAACAATACCAGCCATGATAATGTAATGGCCAACATTCGAATCAATCACCTTGGACACGAGGTTGAAAAGGTGGACGGTCAATGGACATTGGTTGCCGGTCACTTGTACCAAGATGGAGAATCAACCAAAGATGTTCCTTGTTATAATCCAGAGGGTGAAGCGTTGAGCGCAACCTTATTGGAAGGATCAATTGATGTTGAAGCTCTGAGCAACATCTTGACCGACAGCGATAGCGATGAGGGGTCGCCAAGTATTTCTTGGCGAGCTCGTGCTTATGAACTGCCTCCTGTCAATGATGATGGTTTCAGTGCATCACGTTATATTGCGGCAGTTGATATTTTCATGCCAACAGCCATTAATTATCAATACAACACCCAATTGCGTATTAAACTAATGGTGAATGCCATTCAGGCCTTGAGTGACCGATTCGGAGAGGACTTGATTCTGGTCGTTGGTCCAGCTGGAACATTTGGTTTTGAGGGTAAGGTGCCCGCACGTATTACAGGTACAATGGAGCAAACGACTGTTGGACGCGTATTGTTTTACAGTATCGTACCTTCTGAAGTTCCTTTTGATTTGGTCAACCGTGCTTTGGGGAAAAAGCAGTTGGGCGACTTGATTGACAAAAGTTATCGTTTGGCTGGTCCTAAGAAAACAGTGATCTTTGCTGATCAAATGTTGGCACTTGGGTTTGAGCAATCTACAAAGGCTGGGATTTCGATTTGTATTAATGATATGCAAATCCCTGCATCAAAGAAGAAGTACTTAGACGAAGCAGAGCAAAAAGTAACTGAGTTGCAAGAAAGTTATGAAAGTGGAATGCTTACATTTAAAGAAAAGTACAACCAAGTGGTAGATTTGTGGACTCGAGTTACAGAGCAAGTCTCTAAAGAGTTGATTCAAGACATTAGTACTGAAAGTGTTTTGGTTGATGGTGAAGAGCAAACACAGGCTTCTTTCAATTCGATTTATATGATGATTGACTCTGGTGCTCGTGGGTCGAAAACTCAGATTCGTCAGTTGGCCGGTATGCGTGGTTTGATGTCAAAGCCGAATGGGGAGATTATTGAAACACCGATTACGGCAAACTTCCGAGAAGGGTTGACAGTGCATCAGTACTTCATTTCTACTCACGGTGCCCGTAAAGGTTTGGCGGATACTGCTTTGAAAACTGCGAACTCTGGGTATTTGACGCGTCGTTTGGTAGATGTAGTTCAAGACTTTGTGGTGATCAAGCATGATTGTGAAACCATTGATGGACTTGAAGTTACCGCACTCAACGATGGTGGTAAGATTATCGAAGATATTGGGGCTCGCGTTTTGGGTCGTGTAACTGCTGAAGACATTCAAGATCCAAACTCTGATGAAGTATTGGTTCCACGCAATGTATTGGTAGATGAAGAGATCGCCGATAAGATTCTTAGCGCGGGTGTTCAAAAGGTTAAAATCCGTTCCGTAATGGCTTGTTCTGAGCAACATGGTGTTTGTGCTATGTGCTATGGTCGTGACTTGGCACGAGGTCGTTTGGTGAATGTTGGGGAAGCCGTTGGGGTTATTGCAGCGCAATCGATCGGTGAACCAGGAACCCAGTTGACTATGCGTACCTTCCACATTGGTGGTGCGGCTCAAGGGGGAGGTCAAAAATCTTCTCAAGAGGTTAATAATAGTGGTGTTGTTCATTTTAGTTCAGACCTTCAAGATGCATTGGTTGTTGATCGTGATGGGCGAGTACTAACCACCAACCGAAATGGAGAGATTTACTTGTTGGATGAACGTGGTCGTGAACGCGAACGTTATCCGATTGACGTGGGTGCTTATCTTCAAGTTGTTGATGGTGAAAAGGTTGCATCAAAGAAGATTATTGCCCGTTGGGATCCAATGAATCGTCCAATTATCGTTCGTCAACGAGGAGAGTTGATTATTCATGGTCATGCTGATGGTGTGGAGATTACCAAGAATGAAAGTACAGGTCTAGCACGTGTGAAAGTCAAGAAAGATAGCAAGCATAAGATTATGATTGAGATCAAACTGGGTGATAAAACAAGCCACAAGTATAATTTGCCTGCTGAAACACAAATTGATCCAAACGGCTTTTTGCAAATGCGTCCGGAAGACTTTAAGAAATATTTTGAATTGAGTGAAGAAGCGCGTCTTGCAATGGGCTTGGAAACACTTGAAGGGGATATTGTTGCCAAGATTCCACAAGAAATCCAAGTGAAAAACCGTGACATTACAGGGGGTCTTCCACGCGTTGCGAACTTGTTTGAAGCACGTAAGCCGAAGCGTGCCGCAGTGTTGGCTACAGTTAGTGGTTATGTGCGCTTGGGCAAAGAAACGAGACGCAATCGTATCGTTGAGATTTATCCCATGCTCGAAGCTTGTTTCGTTGATGAGAAAGAGATTGGCTCATTGTCTGGTCGTTACGTTGAAGTTATCAGTCCAAATGGTGCCTCTCTTCGTCCTGGTCAAGTGATTTCCTTAGATGCCTTTGAAAAAGCCAATGCGGAAGCTGTTTCATTGGGTGGCACAATGGCCACAGGAAAAGCTTGGAACTCAGAGCCATTACAAAAGGTCTCAATTCCGAAAACGAGAACGATTTCTGTGCAAAATGGAGATCAGGTTCGTGAATTTGCAGACTTTGTTCAAAGTGAGGTGTCAGATATGTTTGGGATTTCTTTAGAAGCTGAGGTGCAAATTATCTCGCCAAATAGTGATGACGCTTAACTGAATTGCTGTCTTTAATAAAAAAAGTGAGGGGCAATCAAGCCTCTCACTTTTGATTTAGTCAGTCGATATAACATATCTTTTGGACATAAATTAGCCTCGCAATTGACTGCGAGGCTAAAAGCAGATCTTCTTCTAAACGGAGAATTTAGAGTGAAATCCCTGCTAAGATGTATAGCTGTTCCGAATCTGGATTAAAGATAACGGCGCCGCTAATGGGTAGGCTGAAACTATC
>CAKZLX010000079.1 GCA_937127265.1 uncultured Pseudomonadota bacterium | reverse complement strand
ACCGTTTCTTCTGTGGTTTGCTCTGGATTTTCAGTATCTGTTTCAGTATCTGTTTCTGCTTTTGGTGGTGCGTAGTACTTACCAACGATCACTTGCGCTGTACGAACAACCGTATCGTTGATACGATAGCCGGTTGAATACACTTGGACTACGGTGTCGTTTTTCACTGGATCATCAACTGGCATTGTGGTCAACGCTTCATGGATGTTGGGGTTAAACAATGTCCCTACCCCTGGCACTTCTTCCAGGCCCAACTTTTGAAAGGCTGCCCAAAACTCGTCTTTTACCATTGTTAATCCACTGGTCAAACCATCGTCCACACCAGCCTTGGCACAAGAGTCAATCGAGCGCTTCAAGTTTTCGAAAGGTGTAAAGATGTTGGAAACAACTTGACCACGTAACTTGGCTTGGTTGAATTCATTCATCTTTTCAAGTCGTTTACGCGTGCCCTCCACCTCAGTTGATTTCTTTTGATAGGCTTCTGACATTTTGTACAAACGTCCCTGCAATTCCTCAACCTGTGTTTTCAATTTGTCTCGTTCAGCGATGACTTCTTCGAGAGATGGTGGTTCTTCAATTGGTTCGGAGGGTTGTTCTGTCAGACCATCTTCAGCAGTATTGGACTCATCAGCCTCACTTGTGGGTTGTCCATCTACTGGTGTTGGTTCGGCGTTTTCGGCTACCGTTTCCGATGCATCTGTGGAAGGGGCTTCCTCAACAACTGACTCTGGATTTTCTGTATTGGTGGATTCTTGTGTAGAGCTAGACATACAAACCTCTATTGTTCTTGAAAGTGCTTGAAAAGGTGGTCTATAAATTAGTCACAAAGCAAAATCTGTCAACAGTCTGGTGTAAAAGTCTACTGAAAAGTCTATGATGGAAGTACACTTCCAAATTGGACGTTCTGTCGATATGATCAATGTCTAAATTTGTAATCAAAATCTAATGAACATCAGAAAATGTTTTGTTCATCGCATAAATGTCGTTGTTTGCCAAGATGGTAAACTGAAAGTAACGGGTACCCAATAAGGCTTTTTGCAAGGTAGTCTGAAACCAGTAATTCAACATCCAGATACCAAAAATAAACACCGGTATTAAGGTCAAAAACACCGCATGTAACCATATTCCAAAGCCAAACGACACAAGCATTCCAATCCACCCCAAATAGGTCATTGTTTTCATTAAAACCAACTGTCTTATGAGCCACTGCTGACTCATTCGAATCCCCTTCGTTGATTGTTTCAATGATCTTTTGGCCATCTCTTTTTGCTGTTGAATCACCTCCAAGGCTTTACGAAACTCTTTCCTATTCAACATAAACAAGACTTCAACCCACCCAGCCACCATCGGTGAATCTTTCGGCAACTGTTCTTGGACAGTTCGATAGGTCTCATCGGCTTCTTTCCATCGACCCAACCGCATACAATTGGCTACTTTACGCAAAACAAACTCAAAGTGGCCTGGAAAATAGGACAGCGCCATATTGGCAATCAGGAGTCCTTGTTCATGAACTCGCAATTGCTCAGCCAAAACGAGTCCGGTCCAATATACTTGTTTGTTATAGGGTTCCTTTTCGCACAAATGAATCAATAAAGCAAGCGCTTCAACCAACTGTCCATCGGCAATTGCTTGATACACCATGGCAATCGCCGGCTCTTCTTCCTCAGATAATGCTTCTATTGGTTGTAGGGATTCACCAAAACCAGTAACCACCATCCACAAATCCGTGCCGTGAAAAGCATCAATGACAAATTCAACATCAGTTTGCGGTACATCAGACATCTGCAAGAGAAGTTTTTGCATATCCAAAGCACTGGTGACACAATACAACATGCCTTGCCAGGCATCAATTTGAAGTCCGAATATCCAAAAGCCCTCATTTTCATCTAAGGAATTGAGGATGGCTGTGTTTCGAATATCACCACAACCGAAACGTCTTCGTAAATAGGCTGATATTTCACCTGATATCTCAATCGTCAGATTTTTTGGTGTATTGTCAAATTGAAATGCTTCCCAACCGTACCGGGTAAAATACGAACGACGCAATTGTTCAATCCGTTTTGAACAATGCAACAATTCTTTGTCCCTTGCCCTTTTATCTTCAAAACGCAATCGAGCCAATCGAATACGCCGCTGATACAATGAAACGGAATCTTCAAAAGAATAATGACGCACGACGCCATCACGACCAACAATTTCAACCGGAAAATCTATTATATCGTCGTATTTCTTTTGTTCCATCAGTTCATCTTCTCATCATCTTTTGATGAGTGGCTATCGTTTATATCCCTTCCACCCTCTTTTCTCAGTATAGCGAAGTTCATAAAGGGGCTCAACTGTTCCATTAGGAAAATGATGATGGTACACGATGGCTGACTTTTTCCCTTGCAATATGAGTTCCCACCATCCCTGAGTTGGTACTTGGGTGCCTTCAAACAATCCAGGAAAACCTTTGTAAGTTCCTGTGTTGAAAGCCTTATCCAAAGTTGTTGGGGACAGAGAAGATTGTCCATGTAAACGATCTACTTGCTCCCGTAAAATACTGACATATTTGCTTTCCAATTCAACTTTTTGTCCCATCCCGTGTTCCATACCATCCTGCCATTGGTAGAGGTCTTCGGCAGGAGCACCGCCACCGCCTGCACCAACATGTAAGGTACCATAGGGACCATTGGGAAGAATTACTTGATTAGCGTGACCACCACCAAAAAATACACCCCGCAATTTCAACATATCTACTGAACCCTCCACATAGGAAATGAGTTCTTCGGGTTCTCCATTGGGATTCATATCGGGTGAAGCACCAGCCAAATTGTACCAAGGTAAGTGGATAAAAATAAACATCGCCTCAAAGTCACCCTTTGTGACCTCGTCGAGCCACAACATTTGTTCATTCCAGCGACTGGTCAAGGCTTCTTTATTGGCATCTAACACCAACAAACGCCATTTGACGCCTTCCGTTTCCACGTCAAAGTAAGACCACGAACCGACCCTATTGTATCCAATGTCAGTACCCAAATCCGGAAAGAGACTTTCAGTGTTGAGGTACTTTGGATCTTTGATCGCTTCATAATCCCCAATTACGGGCTGTACTTTTTGATTGGGAATTAAAGACAGTTGTTGTTTTTCAAACCGTTTCCACTCTTTTTTGCTACCATTTTTGACCATGTCACCAACAAAGACCACACAATCCGATTCATTCTTGGCAATGTTTCCTAGTAGATTGCTCGTCACTCCTTTGGTAGGTCCGATTCGACCAACTAAGGGATCACTTTTAAGGTCGGCGGGTCTGGTATTTCCCAGAATGGCCAAACTGTAACTTTCGGTTTCGGGTGTGGTAATGGTTTCAGCTTCTTTACCACATAGTTCCACAGCATGAGATAAAGATAAACCCAACAAAAAGGCAAAAGTAGACATCGTTTTTCCTCGACTAATTACTATGTATAAGTGTAACTGCTGAATGGTCTATCTCCATCCATGAATTGGCCTTTTGGTACAGGCAAGATGACTTTACATCCTGATAAGACCATTGAACATCTGGGTCTGGTTAATCCACGGTTACCGACTTGGCTAGATTTCGTGGTCTATCAATATTTCGGTCCAAGGCCAGACCTGCTTTATAAGCCAGCAATTGCAATGGTAATACCGTCAAAAATGGGCTGCATAAATCGTGCGTTTTGGGGACCGCAATCGACACGTCCCCATGTTCAGCAATCTCATCACCTTC
>CAKZLX010000078.1 GCA_937127265.1 uncultured Pseudomonadota bacterium | reverse complement strand
CCACAACAACAGAGGTGCTTAGTGAGGCAGACGCACCATGCACATCTTCAACAATAGCCTGACAATTTACGGTATCACCAGGGGAAAAGACGCTCGGATACAATTGTAAGGTGTTGTCCACACCCAAAATGTTGCCATTGAGGTCCGTCCAAGAATAGGTGGTGGTTAATCCTTCGTTATCAATATCAGATCCATTGGAGATACACTCCAACAACGCATCGGCCTCCACTCCAGTATCCGGAACAATCGACACGTCTGTCATCACCGGATCGGTGTTCAAAATCGTCACGCTACTACCAACCGTTCGCCCATCGATGTAACCATCGTTCGGAGTGACACGACATAAAATATCGGAATCCACAGGAAATGGCCCCACCAAGGTATCTGAGGTTTCAGACTGCACCTGCAAACCAATCGACCATTGATAAGAGAGTTCAACATCGTGACCTTGCTCATCAAACACCTCGCTGGCCATACAAGTCAAAGTGTCGGTTGAATAAGCACTTTCAGGCGTAATCGATACTGAACCAATCGTTGGAGCAGTATTGTCAATCACAACTTGAGTAGAAGCAGAGTTTACACCGCCAAAGGAATCCTCCACTGTCACGATACAAGCGATCTCATCATAACTTTCAAAAGCCTCAGAACTCAGTTGCAAGGTCTCATCTGTGCCCACTTCTGTACCATTTTGGGTCCATGAATACGATACACTCGGTTCTTCCCCATCAGCATCACTGGCCTCAAAAGAACACGTCAACAAATCATCCAACCCTGGAGCCGTAGGGGTAATGCGAACCATCTCGATTTCGGGGGCCATGTTGCCCACCGTAACCTCAATCGAATCCGTCACACTTTCCACCCCGTCGGCTGCCGTCGCAGTACAGGTCACAACTTCATTGGGCGAGACCAACTCTGCATTCAACTCCAGTACCGAAGTTTCAGACAGTTCCACACCTTGAGCGTTGGTCCACAAATAATACACACTAACCAAATCTTCGTTCGGATCTGACACATTGGCTACACATCGCAATTTCGTTGATGTAGTAATCACCTCGTTGGGTAAAACGACCAAGGTATCAATCCGTGGTGCTCGGTTCATCTCTCCATCGGATGATGAAGTATCACAAGCCAACAAACCAACCAATCCCAAAGTTCCAAAATAACGCATACAACCTCACAAGCAATCTACGAAACACAATGTCTAACCCAGAATATCTAACAAATACAACAGTATTCGCAACTGACAAACTCTCTACTCTGCAAAAGAGCAATTACATGCGATTATAAACAAATTTCAGTACAATTTATCGTCAATAGCCAAAATGTATCCATATTAACTTCCAAGTACCAGATCTCAAACAACCATCGTTTACGCCATCAAACGTTTAATCTCAAATGACCCTGACCTGCACACTTAGCACAGCATCAGTAAGAAACAAATGCAAGCGAGTTTCATTTGACTATACAATATACCTCGCTAGCAACCAACGTTTAGAGGCAACAAAACATCTCAGTCAATAAAACCAAAACATCCCTCAATAAGAAGGAGAGCTGCAAGCATAAGTGAGGGCTTGGGATTTGGCTATACTAATGTATCCCCAGAGCAACCAATGATTAGACTACACAAACCCTTCTCACAAACTCTGAAGAAGGAGAGGTGCAAGCATAAGTGAGGGCTTGGGATTTGGCTATACTAATGTATGCCAAATCCCAACTCTCTCTTAGGCGCCGCAGATCTCCTTCTTAACCGCCGACGTTGGATGCCATTGTGAAAATTGGGAGATACATCGCAATAACCAACCCACCGATCACAACACCCAAAAACACCATAATCAAGGGTTCCAAGAGACTGGTCATGGCTTCCACCGATTGATCGACCTCATCTTCGTAGAAGTCGGCAACTTTATTCAACATAACGTCCAAGGCTCCCGTAGCTTCCCCAACGCTAATCATTTGGACAACCATGTCGGGAAACACCTTGGCTTCGGCCAATGGTTCGGAAATATTGCGCCCTTCAGAGATACCTTGGCGCACTTTACCAATCGCACCTTCGATGATTTTATTACCAGAAGTTCGACCACAAATATCCAAAGCTTCCAAAATAGAGACCCCTGCAGAAAGCATTGTTCCCAAGGTTCGACAGAAACGTGCCACAGCCACCTTGGTCAACAAATCTCCAAATACAGGCAGTTTAAGCATGACACCATCGAGAATAACGTTACCCTTTTCGGTTTTATAAAAGGTACGCAATCCCCAAACGGTACCAAAGATGCCCAACCCAACAATCCACCAGTTGGCCTGCATCCATTTGGACATGTCGATCACCATTTGGGTCAACGCAGGAAGCCCCGCACCCATGTCGGCAAACATTTCCTCAAAAGATGGTACCACAAACAACAGCAATACGGCAACCACCACCCCAGCAACCACGATGGTAATCACCGGATACATCAAAGCACCTTTGATTTGCCGCTTGAGAGTTTCAGCCTTTTCTAAGTACACCGCCAAACGGTTCAAAATGGTATCGAGAATACCCCCAACCTCACCGGCAGCAACCATATTCTGATAGAGTTCGTCAAAAGTACCCGGAAAACGCTTTAGGGCATCGGCAAAGGTAGACCCTGACTCAACGGAATCTTTGATCACACTAAGTTCACCACGAAAAGTTTCGTTTTCTGCCTGTTTACTTTGAATGTCTAAGCACTGCACCAAAGGCAATCCCGAATCAATCATGGTCGCAAACTGACGGGTAAAAATAACCAAGTCACGGGTAGTTACTTTGGGCTTAAAAAAGGAGATTTCAATACCACCTTTGGCTTCGCTAACACTGGTTGGATTGATATTTTGTCGTTTCAGTTGGTTGCGGGCCGCATTGGCATCAACCGCATCAATCTTTCCTTTTTTGGTTTGACCGTCAGCAGTACGACCTTCATAAGCAAATGTAGGCATGAATCGTCCTCACAGAAATAAAACAAGATGGTTCAAGTATCGATAACCCTATATCAGTATACCTTTAGTCGGCGGCAGTTGCACGAACCACTTCTTTGATCGAAGTAATCCCACGACCCAAGTGCTTGAGTGCTGACATCCGCAAGGTACTCATCCCTTGACGAATAGCTTCACGTTTGAGTTCAAGGGTGGAGGCGCCGTTCAAGACGAATTCTCCGAGTTCATCGGTCATGGTCATGATTTCATACACACCCAAACGACCTTTGTGACCAGTGGAGTTACAGGTTCGACAACCGACCCCGTGATGTGGGGTAAAATTGGGCAAATGCTCTGGTTGTACTTGCAAATCAATCAAAGTTTGATCGGGTACATCCAGTGGCTCTTTACAGTCTTTACACAATGTACGCAAGAGACGTTGGGCACAAATTAAGTTTACAGAAGAAGCCACCAAGAAAGGCTCAACACCCATGTTGAGCAAACGACTAACGGTGGCAGGGGCATCGTTGGTGTGGAGTGTACTGAGCACCAAGTGACCGGTGAGCGAGGCTTTAATGGCAATCTCAGCGGTTTCAAAGTCACGAATCTCCCCAACCATGATGGTATCCGGATCTTGACGCAGGAACGAACGTAAGGTGGCGGCAAAGTTCAATCCAATGTCTTCGTGCATTTGGACTTGGTTAATCCCAAAGAGGTTGAATTCAATCGGGTCTTCGGCAGTACAGAGATTGGTGGTGGGCTCATTCAAGGCGGACAAAGATGAGTACAAGGTTGTGGTTTTACCAGAACCAGTCGGACCACAAACCAGCACCATGCCATAGGGTTTGGAAATCGCCGCTTTAAAATCGACCAGATCGTCTTCTTCGAACCCCAGTTTGGTCATGTCCAGTTGAAGATTCGACTGGTCGAGCAGTCGCAATACAACCTTTTCACCCCAAAGAACGGGGAGCACACTCACACGGTAATCCATTTCTTTACCACGCCCCATCTTCATTTTAATACGACCATCTTGGGGCAAACGGCGTTCAGCAATGTCCAAGTTCGACATAATTTTCAAACGAGAAATGATCGCCGATTTCAACTTAACCGGTGGTTTCATCACCTCATAGAGTACACCGTCAATCCGATAACGGATACGCAACTGTTTTTCGTAAGGTTCAACGTGAATGTCAGAGGCGTTTTTACGAATGGCATCGACCAAAATCAGATTCACCAATTTGACCACTGGAGCTTCCCCTGCGGACTTTTCCAAATCCAGAACATTGATATCTTCTTCGTATTCCTCGTCAAAATCAACATCTTCTTCGTCCATATCAAAGTCCATCATGACCTCGTCAAAGGAGACTTCAGAAGAATAATATTTCTCAATGGCTTCAGAGATTGCTTGTTCGGATGCCACAACCACATCAATGTTCAAATTGGTACTGAACTTGATATCGTCAATGGCATACACGTTCGAAGGATCTGCCATCGCCACCATCAAGGTATTGGCGGTTTTATTGATGGGGATTACTTGATGTCGGGTCACAACATCACGGGTCACCAATTTTAGCACGTCGGCTGGAATTTCGATACTTTCAAGGTTTACACTGGGCACACCATATTGCTTAGAGAGAAAAGAAGTCAATTCATTTTCTTCGATATAGCCCAATCGAGCCAGTTCATGCCCCAAGCGAGCGCCCGAACCACGTTGGGCATCCAAAGCATTTTTGAGTTGAATCGGGGTAATAACATTCTCTTTAACGAGTAGTTCTCCAAGACGAGATGATGGTCTAGACATAGTTCCTCGGGGATGATGTGGTGATGATAAAATAGAGATAAATGTGTGCTACACAATCTGTGAAGTTTAATACTGTTGTATCATATAAAAATTTTCAATGTTCGTCTAGGCAAAAGCATTATTCTAGGGTAGCAAATTGGATATGGTGTCGACGTTCGGGCCAAGTACCACCACGGGTAGTGTAGAGTCGCACCTCGACAGGCACCGATAGTTGAAAGGCATCAATTTGGGCTTGACTTGGACGACCAGAGACATAGGCGCAATCCTTGAGAGCCTTTCGAATGGATTGATGAGAACGAACAGATGCCCAATGAATCGGCAAATCAGAGACTTCAGCCATCTGAGTCGGCGTACTGCCAACAAAGAGATCGGGTAACTCAATAATCGCTTGGGCAAATAGTTTCTCAGTCAAAGCTGGTTCATAGTCTATGTGAATACGTTGCACCAGTCCTCGAAAGTCGGCTTGTACCTGTTGATACCATTCACCTTCGAAATGCTGTTCATTCCATTCATGGGTCAAAACAAATCGGGCAATCCATTCTCGAACAGTGGCATCTTGACCAGCAAAAATGTGAGGGACCGACAGTGTCATCCGCTCAACCTGCTGATGTCGCAAACGCTTAGATGCAGCCTTTAAGTGACGCATCAAGATTTCTTCAACACTTTGAATAGCAGTTAGCCATTCTAGGGGGCCCGCTGAACGTACCGGACGAATGGTAGCAAAGTACCAAGCCTCTCCCAAAGCAAAACGGACAGGGGTCAATAGATTTGGAGGATCCCAAATGGCATTGGGTACAAGCATATCCAAACAATTAACCGACCATGCATGCAGGGTCTGCCAGACCATTTTGCGATCAATATCATTCAAGGATTGAAATTGTGGTGCCTGAGCGAGCGCATGAGACCAAGACGCCAACATCTCACTTGCACTTTTGCCTTGTTGCAAACCAGCAATCCAAATTTGGAGGGTGATAACAGAACACGTTTGTCGAACAGGTGCAGGATGTAACAACATCGCCAAACCAATCCGGGCACTCAATTCGCCTGCCACAAACAATACCTCATGAGGCACAGCATCAAAAGAAGATAAGCATTGAGGATCGATCACACCACCCCAATGCGCCCATGAAACCCCTGTCGTACTCCATTGTTCAAGCATTTTCAGATATGAACTGGGCACACCGGTTTGTTGAACCTCAGCATAGTATTTGACTGCCCAACCTGACATTTCTCTCAACATGCCGTCTCCTCCCCTTTCGGACTCATACCAACCAGTACACTAGGCAAAATCAAACTCCGCAAATGGAATCCGTGTATTCAAAACCAAAACGTCTGATAATCCTGCATACGATATACCTTCTTGCATCCAACGACAGACACGACCACCCAATCGCATCGCCGCCATCTCGGCACCCCAATACTGATTGTCAAACCAGCCGTTTACCACATACAAACCCCGTCTGACATCTGATACTTCAAAAATTTCGGTATCATAACAATACATGTAATCATGACAGTCTTGGTGTGACAAAGTACCCAAAACGGTTTCAATCTGTGATGGATAGGAATGTTTATTTTCGACAGCACTGGCAATGATGGGTATTTGGTGACGATGGGCGTAGGCACAAACCTTTTCAAAACGCGGTCCTTTGTCGACATTAAAACTATAAACACATACCACAACCACGTCACATTTGGCGTCCAAGGCTTTCTCGAGGGCTTTGAGTAACAGTGTCGAGGTCGTTTTGGATTGTCCATTAAAGATATCAATACCTACAAAAACAACATTTGAACACTCTTCCAGCAACCCCTGAGCCAATACAGTTCCTCGACCAACACTGTCTGCTTGTGTAGCTTCGACTTGTAATTTTTCACCGTGTACCGAAATCTTCCAGCCTTGTTCGACTTGTGGAACCGTGACCGCATCAATGCCTGTGCTAATTACAGCAACCCGTAATGGTGAAGAATCTTGTTGAGTGGAAAGAGATGATGTTTTCATATTCTCTCTATAATTCGATTTGAGAGTGTGTACCTTGTTTACATGCTTTATTTCAAAATCTGCGTTACAAGCAGTATACTAAATGAATAACTGTGGGTATCAACAATATGACATTTCCAGTCGCCACACATTCCGATACAAAATGGTTGTTGGGCAGTATCCTGTTCACCAATTTGTGTCTGATATTATTGGGCATGATCTCATTGTGGGTTGGAGGACTTGGTTGGATAGCCTTGGGGTGGTCCTTGTGGCGTGACAAACAAGGACACACCGGTTGGTATACGAACTTGATTCCCAAACAACAAAGTGAACTACACATTGTATGGCCATCTGATGATGATCGGTCCACGACATGCAATCAGATTGAGGTACAAATCGACACCTACCGCAATCAATCTTGGATTATCACCGCACAACTGTTGTTTCTATGCTCTGGATGTGGGTTGGGAAGTTTGTTCATCGGATCGATTGAAATTACCTCTCTCATCATGAGCATCATACTGGGATTTGGACTATTTAGGATGTTCAGTGCAGCCACCATATCGACAAGCCCAACAAGGCAAACCGGTCCCAGCGACAACCAACAGGTTCAAATCCACCTATCCAATCCCTTAACTTGGGAAGGATTGCATACCTGGATGTTGTTGCATCAACGTGTGTTGGCAGAGTCGGGAACAGTGAGGCTTCATGCAACTGAAAGCAATATGACGATCCCACTCACCCTACCCTCGAATTTTGATCAATGGACTCTGGAAACGGGTAATACACCTGTATCCAATCCACAATCTCTCGATCCTACCTCTTAAATTGAAACCGATGCTTTGGCTAACCTCTTTCGCTTGGGCATCTAGTATCAGTGGCATCGTCACCGAAGAAGGTACTCCCCTACCCAATGTCACACTCTATCTCTTTGACGAGCAACAAGGCTATCAAGAGACCACCAGTTTAGAAGATGGCTCTTTCTCTTTTGAAAATGTCCCCGACAAACCCGTTCGTCTCTTTGCGGTACCCAACCTCAGCAGTACAGCCATTCCAGTCTTTTACCCCAATACCCCTGATTATTGCAGTGGTGAAAAGATTACCGCGTCCGACAACCTAACTTTTGATTTGGAAACTGGAGTCAGTTTGGAACTTTCAGTTTCCAAAGACAATCAGCCCATCGAAAATGTATTGGTCAAAGTCAGTCCGGACAGCGCTTGGGTGCGTGGTGGTTTCAGTGATCAAAACGGCGATGTTTGGGTTCATGGTCTACCCCCTGACAAAATGCTCTCGCTGGAATTTGAAGGGGATACCATTCCAACCCAATGGCTAACCGAAACCGATATCACCTATGACAATCGTGAGACTAGCTGGTTGAGGTTCGATGCACTACACCAAACAGAAATCAGTCTCCGTGCAGGTATTCAAATAGGTGGATTGGTACACAGTGGTCCGACCCCCATCCCCAATGCCAACGTCAGCATCTACGCCAACAGCCAAATTCGAAACACCGAAACGGATGCCGACGGTCTTTACTTTATTGAAGGTTTACCAACCGGTGAAGTTCTCTCTTGGATGAGTGCCGATGGTTTTGCCAACACCTATTCTCCCAGTGACGATCGTCCCACCACCTTTGAGCCAATACTCACTGAAGGTGCATCCTTTGACCTCTTAGATATTGATGCACCCCTAGAAAGCACGGTTTCGATCACCTTACTAGATGCCAACACCGAAGAACCTATCGAAGGAGCATCGATTTTACTCTATAACGATACCAAAACGGTCGGCCGAGGCGAACCGGTTGATGAAAGTGGTGTGGCCACCGTTCATGGACTGCATGCAGGAAAATATACTGCCACCATCTTTGCTGAAAATGATGGCTATTCAAATGGCGATGTCGAAGATGCCTTGGGTGAGCCTTTGTGGATTGAAGTCGAAGAAGAGTCTAGCACCAGTATCACTGTTTATTGGGAACCTCGTGAACAGGCTCTAATTTCAGTGATAGATGATCTCGGAGAACCTGTTTCGGGAGTCTTACTGTTACTTCAAAGTACGGACTCCGATGAATACCAACGCCAATACAGTGCCGATGATGGAAGCGCGTTGGTGTATGGTCTCGATCGAGGTAGGTGGGATATCCTGCTGTCCTACACCCCTGTTTGTCCAAATGATATGGGCTATATCATAGAACCTGTCGAACCCATCGAAATCCCACAAACCGAAGATATCACCTTGTTCATCCTCCGAGATCACGATCAAGACGGCATGCCAACCAGTTGGGAGGAAGATTGGGGACTTGACCCCTACCGCGATGATTCCGATGAAGACCCTGACCAAGATGGACTCAGCAATATCCAAGAGTACCGTATGGGAACTGAACCCACAGCACCTGATGCACCGCAGGAATGTGGCTGTGACAATTCCAAAGCCTTGACTTGGCTGGTATTGCCCTTGTTATGGTCAGGATTCCGTCGACAAAAACATCTCCAAGGTCAAGCCCGATGACCAAGTTTGTATTTGGATTATTCTTGGCAATTGGTGCGATGTGGTGGGCATTACAAGGACAACCCATCGCTGGCGTTTGGACACGGATCACCGAAGCTGATTGGTGGTTACTCGGTGGGGTTGGGGTGATTTTCACCATACAGCAAGTACTCCGATCTCATCGGCAAATGCGGATTGTACGCGGTACATTGCCCAATCATAAGTTCTCAACCTCTTTTTACATTCTCTGTATTTCTTTCTTTTTCATCAACATTCTCCCCTTGCGGATGGGCGAACTTATGCGACCCGTTCTGTTGTTGGACAAGGAAAATATGCCGATGGGTTCTGGTTTGGCAGTGGTCTTTGTGGAGCGCATCATCGATCTCATCTCGGCGATGGTGATGGCCATCTTGGTGTTGGCACTGGCTGACATACCCATTTTGGAGGGCAGTTGGGTTAGCGACGTACGTGCTCGTTCGCTTTGGTTGTTACCGATTTTGTTCATCGGACTGTTCTTGCCGATCTTTGCTACCTCATTTTTTCGACAGTTGGTACAACGACCTTGGATGCCAACCAAACTTTTGGGGTTGATTGAACCCTTTCTGTTGCAACTGGACAAATTGCGATCGACCGGTCAATTGGGCTGGATTCTTGGAGAAACGGTGATTATTTGGATCATTTCTACTGCGATGTATGGATTGGCGGCCACTGCATTTGGGATTGAGGGCATTGGATTTTTGGAAGGAATGGGTATTTTAGCCTTTACCATGATCGGGATGGCAGCACCTAGTGCACCCGGTTTTGCAGGAACCTATGAAGCCTCTTACGTGGGTGGACTGGTGTTCTTTGGCTCCATGGATGCTGGAGCGAACTTTGCCAACGCCCTCTGCTTTCACTGGTGGATTTTCATTGTCCAGTCGGCATCGGCCTTGATTTGGATGCTGGTCGACGGGACTTCCTTCAGCGATTTGTGGGGAAAATTACACCAAAAGAACGACTAAGCCCTAGGATTGACGAACCTGACGTTGCAATCGCAAGGCATAAATGGGTAAATTGCGTTCAATAAACTTGCGTTCATAATTGGTGGTGACGTCTTCAGCATTGTCCCATGGAAAACCATTTCGGTGTGCATCTCTAGAAACACCCAAAACCGTATAGGGCAAATCTTCTATCACTTTGAGCATCGTATCGATGTGGGTTTCAAAGTCCGTCTTGATACGCCACTCTGCACCATCGGCCATCGCCCAAGCCATCCAATTGGCAAACGGTTTGGCCAAGATTCGTTTGTGAGCTTGACGTTTCTTGGTCCAAGGATCGGGATGATTACAATAAACACCTGCCAAACTGCCTTCTTCAAAAAGGTCATCCAAACACCAGTTGTCATACCGTAAAATTCGGGCATTCTCGATATTCGATTCCTGCAACTTCTTGGCCACCATAATTACCCGTTTATAGCGAATCTCAACACCCAACCAGTTCAGTTCCGGATTCTTTTGGGCCATGCCTTCCAAAAAGAACCCGTTGCCACTACCGATTTCCAAACACAAGGGTGCTTGGCGTTGAAAACAAGCCTCCCAATTGCCTTTGTACTGTTTGGCATCACGTCCCACCACCACAGGATGCCCATGGGTAAAATAGGCTTTGACGTAGGGATTTAAATCTTCGTTGTGCATTTCTTCCGGCAAAGGATCCAAAAAGTCCAATCGTTTGGAGATGATCGCTTGGGGATGAGGATTGTCTTTGAGGGGTCTAGTCATCGGTCTCTCGGATAGATTAAGAAGGTTTGTGGTTTTGTTTCCAAGCCTGTCCTTGCTCGGTCACTTCCAATTTCCAAATGGGTACATCTTGTTTCAACGATTCCAAGACAAATCTCGAAGCGTCATAACTGGCTGCCCGATGGGGTGTCGATACCGCAATCACCACGCTAATTTGGTTGGGATAGACACGTCCCACCCGATGAACGATCGCGACACGAGCCTCAAACTGTTCCAATGCTTGATCGGCTATCTGTTGCATGGCTGCAATCGCCATCTTGTCATAGGCTTCATAATCCAAATACTGTACAATTTGCCCTTTGTACACTCCGCGCACCCTTCCCACAAACAACAGATCCGCTCCACAGTCTGGATGTTGTACTGCATTCTCCAGGGTTTCGATGGAAATGTCATCATTGTATGCAAGTGCGATCATCCTTACCCCCCACCCATCGGTGGTAAAAAAGCAATCTCTGCCCCATCAACCACCATCGTGTCGGCATCAACGTAGGCGGCATCGATGGCAAATCGAATCCCTGTACAGTCGGAAGAAAAGATTTGTTGGTACAGTTCAGCTACCGTACACGGCGCAGGTAAACGGATGGTTTCTTCAGATAGTCCCCGTTTTTCTCGTAAATGGGCAAAATATCGAACGGTGATTTCCAGCATAAACTTGCATCCAACTTGTGTGAAGAGTAGACTAAACGTACCTTGTACAACAACACATTTTCTCTCTCTTGGCAAGTTCTGATGACCTCTTTTCTCTCGATTACAATGCTGTCATGGTGGTTTCTTGGACTGGGATGTGAGCCTGAGCCCGTACTGCAAGCCATCGAAACACCGGCAATCTTGGAAGAAGTGCCCTCAGCCGAGCAACGGTTGGAAAATCAAGGTCAAGTCGTTTACCAAAAGAAAGATGGGGTCTACATTGATGTGATGTATCTCGGTGGTCGAAACTGGGTAGATAGTCAACCCATCTTACTGGAACAATTGGGAGACCTTCAAGAAACCCAAGCTTTACCGATGCGACAAGGTGTGCGCTATCGCTACGACAAAGGGACCGTCTTTGTCTATGAAGACCGAATCTATCGGATCGACCTGCCTTTGCCTGAACTACTGCGCCGTTCTGCCGTCTTGCAATCTTTGGGTTTTCCTGAACAAGTAGACAAGTACTTGATCACCCATCGGGAATATGTCTTGGAAAATGAATGGGAATTCCGCCGAATGAGAATGTTTCGAGACAGCAAAGACAATGAGTGGGTCAAAGAAGTCTCGGTGTGGAAGTTTTCACCGCAGGAATTGTAGATTGCCAATACAAAATTTTTGGTAGAACAGTGTATACTCTTTGGCATAGAACCTATGTCCTACCGGAGTATGTATGTCCAATCGCCTCGCGAAAATTGAAACTCTATTACTGAGCGACGACTTTTCTTTTGTACAACAAGGATTTGAACTGCTTAAAACGCTCCCTTCGATCGACTTTGGAGCATTCTCCTTTTCTGTTCGTTGGGTTGATGATTATCAGAGAAGTCATTTTGGCCTCTCGAAAGAGTGTACGCACTCTCGATACGTTGCCTGTGCGCTGTATGGGATGCGACTCGCTCGAGATTCTTCATTCACCCCCAAAGAACCCACGACGCGAATGCATTTCACCGGTCCAATACCACCTGAAATCGGGGCTTTTAAAGACTTGGAAGAGCTGACCCTCACCTTGGATTACGGAACCAGCATTGCAGAGATCATCATTCCCAGTGAAATCGCAGACCTACCAAAATTACGAGAACTAAACGTAAAAACCAGAAGTGCATCCCTACAGATACCCCAAAACATCGGCTCATGTCCCGCGCTGAAGAGCGTCAGTTTGGGTAGCAAGATGCCCATAGCGTTACCAGACTCCTTTGGAAGCCTGTCAAAACTGGAAAGTCTCGGCATTAGCCAACTTAAAGGATCCAAGATTTCTTTCGATGGTTTAACGAGTTTACAATCACTTTTCATAAAGGAGTACTCTTCAGGGATGGATAGTTCCACGCTCGCAAACTTGTTTACACAACCGCACCCGAGTCTCAAAGTATTCACACTCTATGACACCAGCAATAGCCTTCCATCGTGGCTGAAATACCTACCATTGAGCGAATTCAATTTGGAATGTCCAAAGGTGCAAACCTCCAACTTTCCAGCAAATGCATTTCCACATCTGGAAACGTTAACATTCAAGGGTGGCGGACTCTACACACTCGACGATGCTTTTTTGACCTATCCCAACTTGAAAAAACTAGAGGTCAACACGACTGGAACCCACATCATCATTCCAAAATCTTATAAACATGTCGATTTTGAGGTCAACATTCAAAGCAACAAGGTGATTGCGCCACTTGACGTTGCCTATTCAAAATCCTTTACCTACAATCGTCAAACCCTTGAGAACCCCGATGAGAGAATTGAGATCTACAAGACCCCAGGCGCGGATAAGTGGCACAAGTGTGTTGAAGGTGAACCCATCCCTTCAACGGCAACCAACATCGACATGACAGACATTTATGAGCCCAAAAATGAACTCAAAGAACTTCTTGCCAAAATGTCTGTCAATGCATTGAGAATCGATTTTGACCATAGCGAATTGACTGAAAAGATATCAGAGTGGGAAATTGAATATTATTACAATCCAACAGTTCGTAAGGTTGACGACTTCCCTTCTTCGGTGTACAGCCTCAGTCTTACACATGAGCAAATCGAAATCATAGGAGAAAAGACCAGTCGATTCAAATTTCTAGAGTCCATCTACATCGAGCCTCAATATGCCAATGAGCGAACGATTGATCTGACTCCCTTAACCGCCTTTGAACTGGAAACCTTAGATGTATCGGACCATCGATTGAGTTTCGTCAATGATGTTTTACCCGAAGGGCTAACGGCGATCTATTTATCAAAAGAGATGTTTCTCAAGTTCCAAAACAAACTGCCCAAAAGTTTGAAGTATCTTTCGCTACGGGGGTATCAACTCACAGAGATACCCGAATGTATATTCAATCTCCCCAACCTGATCGGTCTGGATCTAAGTGGAAACAATCTGAAGACTCTTCCAGATAAGTTGTTCTCACTGACACAATTGCAACGACTTGATCTGTCCGGAAATGATTTGGACGATCTTGCACAAATTGAACAGATCTCCAACCTTCCTCAATTGGAAACGCTCTCATTGAACTTGATGGGACTGAGGAGCCTTCCCGATTTATCGTCATTGGAAAAATTAGGCTGGCTTTCAGCTTTTGGAAATCACTTGACACATGTCTCCGACAATCTGTTGTATGCAAAACTCGAGGAGGCCTATGTAGATTTGGCTCACAATGACATCGAAGAGATCTCAGGAACTCTGGCGAATGTATACGGTATCGACCTCAGTTTTAATTATCTTATGGACGCGTCTGGCATTACCTGTCCTGCAATCGGGTTAGAACACAATCCACCATTGAAGAAATTACCGACTAGCGAAGTAGATGTAAGTCTCGATCGAGAACAAGTCATCGCTTTATCTTCTCAGTTCGCAACAATGAATCTGTGGACTCTCAATCTATCCGGTGCTGGTCGCCATGAAACCTATCACGGAACCATTGAACGGATTCAAAACAATGGAACATTCACCGACCTTTCCGAAAATGATCTACCCTCTTTGGCACATTGTAAACAGTTGAACAACCTATTTCTGGACAACAATGCCTTTACCCAAATCCCAACCTTGCCTTCGTCAGTATCTTGGGTAAGCATGGAACACAATCGGCTGGGTGACGAGAATGGTGTGGCCAAACTACATTCAGAAGCCCCACTTGCAAATCTATTTGCTCTGTATCTAGCACACAATCCTACGCTCAAAGATATCCAAACCACCTACCCTTTAAACGCATTGAGTTCGTTTGACATCAGTAACTGTGCTTTTGACGACATCCCAGACATTTTGGGAGAGACAGAAGAACTGGATAATGTTCAAATCGATGGCAACCCGTTCAAAAGTTTATCCAACATTGATAAACTGCCGCGTTCAGTCATGGAGAAACTTCGAGAGAACCTCTTCGAGCGATTGTTCCCCGAGCAATATGAAGCCAATTACGAAGGCGGCAATCCAAATCACCATTGCCTGATTACCGAACGTGATGACCTCCCCTTTGAAATCAAACAGCACTATGTCTTGAATGAACTGAATGGAGATCAAGGAAAATCACAAGAGATTGCCACCTTCACATTTTTGGATACGCCTTATAAGGTGACCAAATGGATCAATTTTCAATGGGATGAAAAGTACACCGTGGAACACAGGATTGAGTTCTGGGGTGACCTGCGTCCAAATTACATGCGTACTTGGTTCCAAAACGACTACGATACGTACGTCAATGATGACCTCGTTGCCTACTTCAATCCTCTCGCCTTGGGAACCTACTTGAAGCAGATCGTGCCCACGCCCGATCGAGAGTATGAATTGAATGATGTCTCGGCAGAAGAAATTTGTGCCAGTATCGACAGTCTCAAAACACAATTTCAAGCGTGGACCAAGAAAATATCCACCGATTTTCATACCAGAGCGGACAACAAGCATTTTCTGACGGAAGTGGTTTGCAACAATGCCAACCTGGACAATATAGCACTGCAAAACACACACTATTCTGGCGTAAAGTTTTGCGGAGCATCATTGCGAAACACTGATTTCACCGACAGTATGTTTTATGGATGCAACCTCTGTGGTGCTGACTTCACTGGAAGCAACATCACAGTGGAGCAATTTGGATCTGAGAAGATAAAAGGCTATTGGGCGTCTTCCCGCCGAAACTTCTCTCTCTATGATAAGCACACCAAATGGCCAGAAGGATTTGATCCAGCAGAGTCTCCAAACCTTGTAGAAATGAATCAACGTTTGTACCGAATCGTGATGGCTCGCTACCTCAAAAATCTTCGACAAGGTTCTTGGAACTGGGGATTATCTGATTTTGAAGCCGTACTGACTCCGTTTGGAATTCAGTTAAATGACGATGGAAAGACAACGATTCCTGCTGTCTTCTTGGCTTCTTTCAATGAAATCATGGGGCATTTTGTTTCTCCGAATCCTACTTTGAATACACTCTTTGAAATTGGGGACTGCGAGTACATCGAAGAGCCTGACTTGAATTTAAAACCCGTCCGAGAACGTTTCGAAGGCGAAGAAATGGATCAGGAATTCCATGGATTTTGGCGTAACGAACGCTCTACCGAACACATGCTTGGAATGTTTCCAGACGCTGTCATACTGGAAAACAGCTTTCATGCCAATGACTGGCGGGCGGAAGAGCCAAATAAAGCCACCGTGGACCTATTGGAGTTTGCCGACGAACAAACCTGGGTGGTACTCACAAATCACCTGTGTCATTGGGGCTATGCCGATGAAAACTTCGATCTCAGTGGTACCTTTGAATACACTTTCTTTGACAATAAAGAGGATGCTTACGCAGAGTGGTTACGAATTGACAAAGAGTATGTTGTCAGCCAAAAGAGCCACAATATCCACATCCTATCCAAGTGGACCAACCTCTTTGGTGCATCAGACTGGGAACGGTACTTCCGAACCGATATCGGTATCAATTCACCAATGTGGTTGAAACTGTTCCAAGAGCCCGAACGATTTGAGGCACAGTGCAGTGACTTTGTCACCTATTGTGATGAAGTGATTGAACAGTGGAAGAATGCGGGGAGCAAGGAGTGATCTCAAGCCCCGTCTATGATACCAATACTCGTACGACTCTACCAGGCAGCATTCAGTGTACAACGGCGATGTTTCCAGGCATACCGTTCTTAGCCGCAGTGGATCGGATTGCGGCGAAGATTGAAGAACGACCTGAACTGGCGATGGATTGGGTTCAACTCTGCCCGCAGTCTTATGGTGTGGTGGATGAAGGACTCATTACAAGTCTTAAACACCAATACCCACGCACCAAGTTTCAATTGCATTCCAATGTCCGACTGTGTTGCGGGAAAACACCGGTGCACGGTTCTTCACAGGGAGAGTGGGTCCATGAATACCTCGACACCTTTGAGCGTCTGACACTTCGAAGTGGATGCGGAATCTACTCACTCCACAGTGGATATGCAGATGAGATGTCCTTACCAGAAATGTTTGAGAATGTGCGTCAGTGGAATAAACAATACGACATCATCATTGCAGTAGAGGGGCTCTACCCAGAACGGCGTCGGCAAGCCCTGATCAGTACCTGGGCTGAATATGAAGCGCTACTACACGCCGATATCCCCTATGCCATCGACCTATCACATCTACACATCGTAGCAACGACAGAACGCAAACGACCTCTTCAACTGGTACGAGACTTGTTGCGTTCACCCCATTGTCGAGAGATCCACCTGTCTGCAAATAACGGTCGTGTCGATGCACACCAACCTTGGTCTGATAGCAATCGTGAATGGTGGTGGGAAGTGATCAACGCTCGCCATAGTGAGTGCGTTGTCTTTTGTGAGGAGAACCTCCAGACACGTCGGAATCATCTAGGTAGACATATCTGAATCGATGACAGGAGTCTGTGAGAACATCCCGCCTTTCCAAGAGCGAACATCTCCATCGGTATTGGTACAAGACACCTCTGTCTTCCACCACTTCGAAGACAGTGTATAACCTTCGTTCAAAGACTGATCGATCGCTTCAAAGAACTCTTCCCACAACACAATCTGCCACATTCGAATGTATACAGCCCAACTCACACCCAGAACGCACAAGATCATCAATCCTGTGAGGACACTGTGAACAATTGATTCATCGAGCCAATAAATCACTCCGACAAGTCGATCACTTGCCCCTCCCGAGCCACTCGCACCTTGGTGAAGCGCTCTCCATCTTGAGATGCCCAATAATCTGCCAAACGATCCATCTCGTCATCATCAGCGGTTGGAGAATGGTGAAACAACATCAACTTCTTCACACCTGCCATGTTCGCCAGTTTGACCGCATATTCAGGATAGGCGTGCCCCCAAGTGATCTTTTGCAAGTACTCGTCATAAGAAAACATCGTATCCATGATTACCAAATCGGCATCGTTCATGATGCTCAACAACCGACGTTCCGCCCGTAGTGGTTCTTTGTCGCCACTCAGTCCTTCGCTGGGTTTGCTCAAGGGAGCGGTATCGGTGAGATAAGCAACCGAAAAGCCATCGGCTTCCACACGATATCCACAGGAACCACCTGGATGATTGAGACTGACAGTTTTGATAGTATAGGGATCACGATGGAGATTTTGTCCCACGCGAACACCGTGGAATTGGACTTCTGCGGCCAAATCACGGATACGAACGGGATGGTACAAACCGTTCAAATAGCGACTCAATTTATTTTGGGCGTCTACTGCACTGTAGGCGGGCACGTTGACCCGTACTGTATTGCCAGGAATATAGAGGGGGGCAAAGAATGGAAAACCAAACAGGTGATCCATATGAAAGTGTGTGAACAATACTTCCACATTCTTCTGTCCTTGTTGCAACACATCCACACCTGCAGGTCGTGCACCGGTTCCACAATCCAAAATTAAGGGCGTACCATCCTTGGATTGAATACGGATACAAGAAGAATTCCCACCATACTTGGTGATATTCTCCCCTGAAATTGGAATAGATCCGCGAACACCATAAAATTGAACTTGCATCGACACTCTCCCCAACTGCAATTGGGCTGAACAATTCACTTGACTATTTTTAACTATAACAAGATTTTGACGGTAATCACAAGATCAAGACAAGTCAAAAATAGTAACGAAATCCCAACTGTCCATCAACTCCCCATGAAAAGGATATCGACGAGCCCAATACATACACCGTGGGTGCAGTTTCAATGTACACTTCCACCGGTAAGCCATCCGCCGTCATCAAAATACCCATCACCCCACGGATTCCCACATAAGTTTGGGTTCGTTCTGCCATTTGACTGGAGGCGGTGATACCTGCACCCAAATATACGGGAACAGAATACCCATCAACAGGATCATTTAAACTGGGGAGATGTTGCACCACATCCAAACTGATTCCGACATCGCCAATTTGACCCAAATCACCACCAAAGGAAAACTGGGTCGCCAACCCGTCGGCCACATAAATTTTTCCCGTAATCCCTGATGGTGCACCAATACAAGCCCCAAAGCCAATCGAACCGGCTGGTTTTGGGTTAGCATGAGCAACAAATAATCCGAGCAAGAAAGCAATCATAGGTACAGTGTATCCAATTGTAAATCGAGTTCCCAATTAGATTGAACCAAATCCGTAACAGAAGTTAAATGTCGTCGTGTACCCATTTACGCATTTCTTGAAGCGTGGTCGTATACCAATCATCACTGGCACGTTCCTCAACAAAAGCGCGAAACAAGGTTTGGATGATGTGGACAATGTCTTCATACTCTTGCATACGCAACAACAAAAATGCGTCTTTGGTATCGTCTTCTTCAATCACCATTGTTGGCTCATCCGCATCCTCGTTCACTTGCTTAAGAGAAGAAATATCACACAAATCCCCTTTTAGGGTAAGCATATACGAATTACCCGGCAAACGAAGTACCACTTTTACTTCACTGATGACCTTTCCACTGATGAGAGCGGCTTTAGTTTCAGCGGAGGCTGGCGCTTCCCCACCAGTGACAACTGTTCGCGCTTTATCTTCACCATCACCAGT
>CAKZLX010000077.1 GCA_937127265.1 uncultured Pseudomonadota bacterium | reverse complement strand
TGGGATTGGAGTGGGATCCCAGTTTGGAATACGTATCCACCGATGGGATGGGGTTTCAGTTGGACTATGGGTTGTTGCTGCCCTTAGATGGATTGGACAATGCGTTATTGGGTATTGAAGCCAAACCCGCACACTTGCTTCGTGGTCATTTACGGTATCGGTTTTAGGAGACAATAGCTGGGACTGTGGATGATATTGTTGGCCTGTGGCGAAAACCAAACGCCTTATGCTCCCTATGACAGTGAGGCTTCGGATTTGTGTATTCCCAATCTGGATGGGCAATTGGAGGCTTCTGAATTTCCCTTGACCGTAGCGGGAGAAGCAGACTATTGGATTGCCGAAGATGTCAACGTAACCTATCGATTGGGAACTGATGATCAGGGAACCCCCATCTGGACGTTTACAGAAGTTGTGGATACTGCGACAGAGCAAACCCTCGCAGTGCAGTCCATTCAACAGGTTGGTGATACTTGGTATGGGTCATTGTTTCCCAGAGCCGAATGGGTAATTGCCAATGATCAAGACCAGATCACCGTTGGACTGTATGCCTTGGATGCGTCTGCTCTTTGGATGTTCGGGTTGGTCTCTCCCGCCGATCAAGACGCCAATCGCATTGTCTATCAAACAGAAGTTCCCTTGTTGCGGTTTCCTTTACAAGAGGGCGATCAGTATCAAAGTGAAGGAATTGTCGAGGCAGGTGTGAGCAACGGTTTGCCTTTTTCGGGAACCCATCGCTATACGGTATCCGTAGGGGCAAGGGGTGAACTGTGGTTGCCCAGTTTACGCTTCACCGATGTTTATCGTGTCGATACCCAGTTTGAGGTGATTCCGACGATTGGTGATGCTTTTTGGGTGCGCCAACGCAGTTTCTATTCCGAGTGTTTTGGGGAAATCGTTCGCTTGCAAAGTGCCATCAACGAATCTGAGGTTGCTTTTACCAACGTTGCTGAAATTCGTATATTGTCTGTACCATAGGCTTTTTATCGAGGAGATTGTTTATGTCATCTACATTTTTTGGAGATTATCTTGCCCGTCGTGTACTCTATTCTCCAAACGATATCGCCTTCAAAGATTTGGGAAAGAATGGCCTCACACTCACCTTTGCTGATGCCAATCAACGGGTCAATCAGTTAGCCGGCTGGTTACAGTCTCAAGGTGTTAAACATGGTGATCGGGTGGCGATTCTAGCCAAAGATGGTGTCGAACACTTGGATTGTTTCTTTGCCTGTGCAAAACTGGGGGCGATTCACACTGCCATGAATTGGCGTTTACACCCTCAAGAAATTGTCGAGATATTTACCTCGGTGGAACCAACGGTGTTGCTGTTTTCAGGAGACTTTTCGCAAGGTGTCCAGCAAGTACAGACCCAGTATCCCCTGACTTTGGTGCAATTGGATGGTGATATGGCACCCAATTGTATGGACTATGCCACTATTCAAGCCCAATCGTGGTCACTAGAGGTTTGTGAGAGGGTGGTTGAAGAAGACATCGCTGCCTTGATTTTTACCGGTGGTACCACGGGGCTTCCCAAAGCAGCGAAGGTGTCCCATCGTCAAATCGCTTGGAATACCCTCAATACGGTGATTCACGATTTGCGTCATGGTGACAAGTATTTGAATGTGTTTCCCTTGTTTCACACCGGTGGGTTGTTTGTCTATACGATGCCATTGGTGATTTTAGGGGGAACCACCATCGTAATGCGTCAATTTGACCCCGAGGTGGTCTTGCAAACCATCGATCAAGAGCAAGTGACCGTTTTCGCTGGGGTGCCAACGATGTACCAAATGCTTTCGGTTGCCAAGGGCTGGTCGGAGGCTTCGTTGTCTAGTTTGCGTTTTTGCACTTCTGGTGGCGCACCACTGCCGATCAATTTGGTTGAGAAGTATGCTGAGGAAAAGCAAATCCAGTTCAAACAAGGTTTTGGTATGACCGAATTTGGTCCCGGTGTATTTGCTCTGCCACCCCAAGAGGCGATTCGTAAAGCAGGCTCGATTGGTCGTCCCAATTTCTTTGTTGATGCCCGTATTGTAGACGAAAACAATAACCATCTACCTCCCAATCAAGAAGGAGAATTGATTCTCAAAGGGCCTTCCTTTTGTTCTGGATACTACAACAATGACCAAGCCACCCAAAAGGTAATCGATTCGGAGGGGTATTTTCACACTGGAGACATGGCCAAAACCGATGCCGACGGGTTCTTTTACATCGTCGATCGCAAAAAAGACATGTTTATTTCCGGTGGAGAGAATGTGTATCCGGCTGAAATTGAACGGGTGCTCGCCAAACACCCTGCGGTATACATGTGTGCAGTGATCGGTCTTTCAGATCCTAAATGGGGAGAAGTAGGAAAAGCCTGTGTGGTCTTGCATCAAGGACAGAGTGTCACCGAGCAGGAATTGTTGGTATTCTTACAGAACAATCTGGCCAAGTATAAAGTCCCCAAATCGGTTTCCTTTATGGCGTCCCTACCGATTTCAGGTGCCGGTAAGATTTTGAAACGGGAATTGAAAGCCCAGTTTAAGTCCCAATAGAATCCGATTCGGTCAACGCATTTCGTGGTAGTCTTGACCAGACTGTTTTATTTGGAGGGTGCATGGTAGATCACGATCGGTTGACCAAGGTGTGGCGTTTAGAGTTGCTCTGTCGTAAATACAAAGCAGAAATCAAAGATTGGGAAGAAAAAATCGAAGCCCGTGCCCAATCGATTCGCCAATCCCAAATTAATATTCGACAAGCCGATCAGCAACATGAGGATTTGGAGAAGCAGTTGCAACGGTGGGATAAAGATATCCAAACGCTTGAACGTCGTATTGCACTGGTTGAAAAAGGCATTCAGTCTGGTTCGATGCAAGACCTCGATCAAGCCCAAGCTCAGATTCATACCTTTCGTGAACAGATTGATACCCTTGAACTTTCTTATTTAGAGGGGTTGGAAAAACAAGAGGCGTTGCGGTTTCAACAGGCAGTTGACCGTGACCGCATCAAGATTCATCGGCAATTTTTAACCGAGCACACCGATGCCTTTGGTCAGATCCGTCTCACCCTCGAAGACAAAATCGATCGCTGTGTTACCGAGTCAGAAGGGTTGCTGGTGCAAATGAACCCCAAGATTAGCAATCTCTATCGGTTGATGTTGCCCAAAAAAGAACGTCCGGTGGTTGGGGTTTCCAACGGGGCTTGTGGTGGTTGTTATTTGGATCTCCCAACCGAATTGGCTTGGACAGCGGTGCATCGCAATCAAGTTGTTCGCTGTCCGACCTGTGGGGTGTTTTTGTTGCCTGTTGAAATTGTGGTCTGACATTGAAAATTTTGGTCAATCGGTTAACATCCTAATTGAGTTGGAGGTAGACAGGTGTTCGCTGGTATCGCAAGATACTGGAGGAAAGTCCGGGCTCCATAGGGTAGGCTGCTGGGTAATGCCCAGTCGAAGCGATTCGGAGGAAAGTGCAACAGAGAGTAGACGGCCACTCCAGCAATGGGGTTCAAGTCGGGTAACACCGCTTGAGGGAGCAATCTTGGTCACAGGTGAAAGGGTGCGGTAAGAGCGCACCAGCGGCATTGGTGACAGTGTCGGCTAGGTAAACCCCAGCCGGAGCAAGGTTAAACGTAGGGAGGGCGGCCCGTCCGATCCCCTTGGGTAAACCGCTTCACTTCGGTGAGAGCAAGTTGGTAACAACTTGTCTAGATGAATGAACACCACCTTTCGGAGAGTGATTGAAGAAAGGGACAGAACTCGGCTTACAGTGCCACCTCCAACTTTTTTAAAGGATGATTCTGACGATGGATTCCGTCGTCTATCCTCGCCTAAAAAAGTTCGCATACGGAAGTATTGCGAACTTTTTTATTCTGAGAATATACTTGGACTTCATCGCCATT
>CAKZLX010000076.1 GCA_937127265.1 uncultured Pseudomonadota bacterium | reverse complement strand
TTCAAGTCCCGCAATCTCATCGGCTAGGGCTTGTAGTACTTGCGGTTGAAAGATCGAAATGCGATATATCCCCTCGGCTAAGACTTCAATCTCCGCTGGCCAATCATCCTCGGTAGGATCAAATACTAATGCTTGTTGCCAAGTGCTCCATTCCCAAAGACCTGATTGTGTTGGTTGCCAATCAGCGATCGTATACTGTTGTGTATCTTCCACCTCAATTTTCCTCTGTGGTACGGAGGCTCTAGGTTGACTTCTTTTTTGTGCGGGCAAGTCCTGTGAGGAGCGTACAAGACTAGACAGTCTTTGAAATCGTTTCCGTAAAGACATCATCTTCTCCTTTTTGTGCCAACCAGACCAACAGTGGCAAAGCAACACCCCACTCCGCAGCAATCCACCACAAGCCTTCGCCATCGACCATCAAAGCACCTAACTTCCCACCAGAAATATAGGACAAGGTACCACTTGCGGCTCCCAGTATCGATGCAAGCCACAACCTGTTGTACAACCATCGAAAACAAATGGGAATGATCGTGGCAAACGCTGCCCACAAACCGATCAACCACAATGGCGGAACCCCAAGTGCTGAACCATCAGGCATTTGCAAAACTTTTATCCACCCCAGCCCACCATCTCCCAACAATGAGCAGAGCATCGCCATTCCGATAACTTTCCAAATAAACGAAGGTTGCCTAGAACCACATAGAATAGCATACCCCCAAACCCCAAGCGTACTGATCCAAGCCCGTTCACCCGCCTGGGTTAGGGTGACAATCCAAAGCACTTTGAAGGCCAACGCCCACAAGGCAATTTGTTTTTTGCTCACGGTGTATCCGACAGGTACGGTGCAATCACCTCTTCAAGTTTGGCCCACAATCGTTTCTTTTCTGTACTGGAATGAGATTGCCAAGGCAGTATATGGGTTTTACGGGTCTGGCGATCAAACCAAAATTGACCATTCACTGCTGATACTGATGGTGCGCAAGCCAACCAAATCACCGTATCTGCACCTTCTTCGGGGGTTCGTAGACGATGTTCCATCCGTTTCCAAAAACCGGGCAACGAATGTTCCACCCCTGGTGTAGCCACCCAGCCTGGATGCATCGAATGGGTACTTACACCTACATCACGTTCACTCCCCAGTGATGCCCATATCTCAGCCAAGGCCACTTGGGCACGTTTGGTCAAGGCGTAACGTCGAACACCATCAAACTTCGGAAAAGAGTCGGCGAAGAGTTCTTTGGTCGACAAGGGAGCAAGGTACATTCCACCTGAGGACACCAAAATCATTCGGCCAGACATTTTAGACCAGAGCATACGGGTCAATAAATGATGTCCCAACAAGTTTGTCGCCAGTGTCAGTTCAAACCCTTGAGCAGAGCGCATTTCTTTGAGGGGTAAAATACCGGCATTGTGAATCAAAACATCGATAGTATCGACCTTTTCCAATAGCAGAAGTGCAGACTGACGCACGGGGGTAAGATCACTCAAGTCCAACTGGTGAAAATAGATTGTGTCGGAACCCGTTGTTTTTTTGATCTTTTGTTCGGCGTCCATTCCACGTTTAGGATTTCGACACAATAGATACACATTGGCTTTCTTCTCGGCCAATTTCAAAGCCGTGGCAAAACCAATCCCCGAGTTTGCGCCCGTAATCAAAATATTCTGCCCAGTCAAATCTACATCTAAATCAGCAGGATTAAACTGACGCGCATGACGAACAAACCCCGTCTGGTCAAAAGAAGAGATTACCGAAGCATCTTGAATAGTGTCGAATAAAGAAGGCATATATGCAGTGTAGTTCAGTCTACTCGAAAAGCAATCTGCACAATGACAAAATGATGTCTGTGCTCAATGTAAGGCAAATGACAGTTCAGGTATCTCGGTCAACCCACTTAGATCAGGGGTGTACACGGAATCCAAATTGGGCATTTGGTTGAGCAATACCAACAGTTCATGGGGATCTGTGATCGGATTGCCACGAAGACTCAACACCTGCAAACTTTCCATTTGTAGTATTGCGTTGGAAATGGATGCTATATCGTGATTGGGTAAAAACAACTGTTG
>CAKZLX010000075.1 GCA_937127265.1 uncultured Pseudomonadota bacterium | reverse complement strand
GCCCAAGTATGGTTGCAGAAGTTTTCGCTGATCGACATCAGACCTGTCAAGAACTCTTGGTGCTTGAGTTGAAGCCACCCAAAATTCCAACTGCTGACTTCGGGGTGCGAGAATGCCACAATACAATTCGGTGTTTGCTCGGTGAGCCACCTCAAAAGGTCCTGCTCGCTTTCTTGGCGCCCTTCTTCAAAGCGAATGACCCAGATGTTGAGGTCTGGGTATGAAGCGGTATATAATCGATTGCATAATTGAACGCGTTCTTGAAGATGTGCGGGCAAACTCGCATTGTGAAGGTGAACCGGGACCTGTTCCCAATCAAATATGAGTTTGATGAAGACTTCAAATTGCCTTTCGATTAATGGTGTGCTTTGATTGAGTTGTTTAGCAAGGGCGTTTGGTGTCATCAAAAGATCTCAAGTTGCAGTATTGTTAACCGATTTGACAAGGAAATCGAGACAAATCTATTCACATGTCAAGAGTAACGAGGTTCTTTTTCTATTTCGGAAAGATAGGCTGTCATGGAACGGACAGAATTGTGTTGACCAGCATTCGGATGGCAACCAGTTCAATCAAGAGGATGCTCACCCAACGTAACTGTCGTGGTTTTAGGGTGGTTAAGTGTAGTTTTGTTCCTAAAAGTGCACCGATGATCACAGCCAAATTCAATCCTCCAAAATCGCTGACCATCTGAACATCTACTTTGTGCAACTGTCCGAGCAATCCAGCAATGGAGTTACAAAAGATGAACCCAGATGCCAATTGGGCAATTCTTGTGGGAGAGCCAATGCGATAATAGTACAAGATGGGAATGAGGAAGATTCCACCGCCAATACCTACCAATCCTGCTAGTCCACCGAGAAGAGAACCAATGCAAACAGACTGTATCCAATGGAGTGAACGATTGTGTTCGTTGTCGATGGTTGGCGTGTAGAGCATCGCGATACCAGAGCACAACAAGACAAGTCCTAACAGTAGTTTCAAATAGGTAGGGTCTATTGGGGTCATGCCCCCAAGATAAGCCATGGGAATGGAGGCGCCAATCAAAGGGAGTAGTGTGGTGAATGGAAAGGAAGTACGTTCATAGCGCAATAAATTAATGCTAACCACACTGAGGTTGCACACCAATGCGACGATCGGTACGATTTTCATGGGGGTATTCCACAGTAGCATCAAGGCAATATAGGTGCTTCCACCACCCAGTCCCACAGAGGAGTAGAGGGTGGCTACACAACAGAATAGTGTTGCTAAGAGAATGTTCATGCCCTCATGCACTTCCGATAGGATTGAACATCCACAGTGAACGCATCCCTATTCGACTTCGGTCATGGCATCTAGATTGATAAATTGACCGGCCAACAAGAAGTCTGGATTTGCTCCTTGTGACCAAGCGACAAAATAAGTATTCCCTTCAATGTGAGTGATTGCTGGGCGATATGGGGCTACCGCAGGGTCGGACTGGATGAGTTCATCTTGGAACCAGACATCATTCTCTTGAAGTGCTGCCATGAAAATATCGTTGCTGTATCCAGACTGGATGCGAAAGTGGGTCATCAGAGTCGAGGTCTCTCCCTTTGCCGCATTGGGGTAGTGGGTGTTTCCATATTGAGAGATGGCACTATCATTCCATTGCACTGTCAACGGGGCTCGTTTGTTGGCAAAGATGTCTGGAGATGTTTCGCTACCATGCCACAGTACTTTGGTACTGGCGGCATTGAGTTGTTCAACAGGTTCATTTTGGTATTCGCCAGTACCTGTAGTCCACATAATTGAATCATTTCCGGTATCCCAGCCAACGACAAAGCCTGTGGCATCACCATCTATGTTTGGAAACACCGCGTATTCGTTTGGTCCTGCCCAAAAGGGTTGACCAACATCATTGCCTTCATTGTCCAACTGTTGGACAGCGGTGCGAAAATGTTGGGTGTTGGCGACCGCACCGGCTAACCAGAAACCATCGTCATACCCAGCAATACTTGGTAGCCAACGGTTACCCGTTTCTTCTTGCTCGATGATGGGAGTCCATTCTCGTTCGGTGATGATTGTTCCGTCTCGAGATTGCAGGTGTAGGTGGATGCTCAAGTTATTCGCACTCGAACCATTGTCACCTTGAGACGCCACCAAGATATTTTCACCAGAGATTGCAATGCGGGGTGTTGTTTGGTTCATGCCGGAGATCGGTAGGATTTGTTCTGGCTCGACAACAATGGTACCCGCACAGTCATGTGCGCCAAGATACACATCAAACTTGCCGTCCTCATTGGGCAAATTGAAGACAGTCCAAATCCACTCCCCATCAAAGGCACTGTCAGCATGGATTTGGGTGGTTGGTAGTGTTGGAAACAATTCAAATGTGCTGACTAGGTTTGTCTGATCAACACAAGTCGTGGGCATCACAGCTGTATCGGTCACTTTTGTGGTCGTACAAGCCAAAAGAAAAAATAACATGAGAACTCCTCTAATAGAATAAGGTAACTGAATGATAGTTGCTGTTCACGTTGGTAATTGTGTTATAATGGTATTGTGATTTTGGGGAGCATATGGGAAACAAATTAGCAAAGTACGGTGCTGAAGCCACATTGGCTGGGGTTTGTGCAGGATTGGCTCGTTACAGTGGTATCGATGTCACAATAATTCGAATTGGATTTGTATTGGCTTTTGTTTTTGGTGTTGGTGCGCCAGGGTTGATCTATTTGATTTTAGCCTTGTTGATGCCAGAAGGATAACATAGTACTAGACTCACAGTGAACAATTGATGACGGAGTATAATGATGACTGAATACAAAAATTTAAGCGAAGAGTCTGGGGTCACCCATTATGAAATACTGACGGACGGTATTCGCGTTCAGTGGATTGGTGGTGATGTGTATTATTATTCGGTATCTTCAACCGGTTCGAATCATATCGCTGAAATGAAACGGCTGGCACAAAAAGGACGCGGATTGGCTACCTACATCAGCCAACATGTTCGTTCTAACTATGAGTATAAAGAGTAGGGAATATAAAGAATTATTCTCAGACGGTATATAAATTGATATGTCAGAGAAACGGTTCGAGTGCTTGACGTTACGTGACTTAGTCTTTTGATTGAAACACACCAAGACTTTTGTGCAATCTACTCATGTTGTCCAGAATGGTAACCATGGTGTCGTTGACACGCTCTAAAGCCTCAGACAATTCTGTACTGTGTACTGCGGCTATTTCCATCCCTTCGGTGGCACTGGAAATCTTGTGTACCTGCGCTAAGGACTGTTGGTTTAAGTGTAGGGCAGTTTGTTGTTGCTGTTCAATGTCCTGTTGAAATTGTTGTAAAGATGTCTGTAAAGCAGAGACGCTTTGTACACCGAGTAGGACTTGTGCTTTGGATGTTTTGAGCAGTGTACTTGATTTGTTGGCGGCGGTGGTACTGCTGTTGGCGAGTTGCTTGACCTCTGAAGCCACTACTGCAAACCCACGACCGGCTTCTCCGACTCGAGCCGCTTCGATAGTGGCATTCAGGGCTAAGATACTGGTTTGTTGAGAGAGTTCATCAATGAATTCCAATGCGGAATTGATATCTTGATTGGTGTGTTCAATTTGTCGGATGGTGTTGACCACCTCTTCCATTTGTAGGCGCATTTGTTCCAATCCGTCGGTGGTTTGAATCAAATTGGTGGCCAATGTTTCAATTTCTTCGGCAATTTCAGCATTACTGTGACTTAAAATATTCAGTAAATCGACCAAACTACTACCACGTTCAATTTGACGAACTGCATTTTCATTCACCAAAGAGAGTGACTGTTGGGTATCGTAAATGTCTTGGGTGGTTTTCTGTGATTCGAGACCGGCTTGTTGCAGTAACTGTGACAAACTGTCCATTGCTCGCGCCCATTCTGTTTGCAATTCTTGTAAGTCACCCGCGTAATCTCCTTTGATTGTGGAATCAATATGGCCATGGGCCAGTAAGCCAATTTCTCGTTTGATTTCCAACAATGGGCGTGACAAATCTTCTACAATTTGATTCAAGTTTGTTAACAAGACTGCATAAAAGGGTGAAATACCTGTTGTGTCTGCCCGGGCTTGTAAATCGCCATCCTGTAAGGACTGGTGTAAGCGTGAGAATTCTTGGCGGTATTGTTCAGAGGCACTTTGATCCAGCCATTCCAATACGTATCCAGAAAAGTTACCTTCATGGTCGCTCAGAGCGTGAATGTCAATGCTGAAAACCCAAGTTTGATATTGTAACTGGGTAGAGAGGTGTTCGTGCAGTGCGTACTGTAACTTTGGTTCTGGGTTGGTGGTGGAGAGCAATTGCTCAATCGACAGTCCCAATAGGTTGCCAACATGAAAGCCTTCACGTCCCGTACAAGTGGATAAGAGTTCTTCACAGTTCAACAATAAAGCGGTGCAAGAAGGGTTGATGTAGCGAATAAGTCCCGTTTCATCGCAGAGCATGGCGGCACGTCTCATACCTTCGATCATATCTTCCATGCGCGCCAATTCTTTTTGTTGTTGATGGGATTGGGTAATGTTTTCAATCTCCACGCAAAACCCTAGTGAGATATCATCTTTGTAAACGTGTTTGGCATGACACTCAAAGTGCTCAGTGTCCAATATGAACTTTGTGGTAAAAGCACTGCTGTCGGGAATCTGTTGGAATATCGGTAACTTTTCTAAGGAGAGTCCAATCAGCTCCTCGGTGAGAATCTCAGGGATTACTTTGGCAAAGGCACGATGGTATTTCATGAAGACCTGTTGGGCAGAGTCATTCATAAACTGCAGTTCAAAGCGATTGTTCACCATAAAGATTGGTCGTACGGCTTGTTCAATTGAGGTGTTGAGCCACAGTGCTTCATCTAAGAGGGTGGTAATCTTGTGGTTTTGTTGTTCGAGGCTGACAGAATAATTTTGCAACAACAGTTGTGTTTCTTGCAAACTGGTATTGGGCATACCTTGTAAGATGTACTGTTCTGCACATTGAGAGGTAATAAATTCAATCAAGACCCCAGAGTGATGTTCAACAGTGAAGGAAGGAGTTTGTCCACGTTTGAGTCGTCGAATTGGACCACGGGTAACTTGTTTCCCAAAGTTATCAGCCAAAGTGGTATGCAGTGCAAAGCCAAACAATTCTACTGCCTTGGTGTTTTGTTCCACCAATTGAAAGTCAGCATCGTAGATGAGGATGGCAATATTGAGGGCGTTGAAAAGGGGGGGGTTCATAGTACTCAAGGTGCAAAGGGGTAGTAGTTAACCCAGTGGGCACCAGTATACTTTAATCGGTGTAGACAATGTCCGGCAAGGTGGAAGCCACAATTTCCATGATGGTTTGTACATCATCTGTTTCAACCCCTGCATCTTCCAAGTTTTCTTGCAACAGTTGGGCAACCAAATCAAAGTGCGCTTTGGGAATCCGAAGTACTTGGTGAGCTTCACGAAGAGTACGTCCAGTATATTGAATGGGACCACCCAACAGTTGAGATAAGAAGTCCGTTTGGTGTTGAATTAGAAAGTCCATCGATACGCGAGCAAAGTAAGGTTTTAAATCATCTTCTGCTAACAAATCTTTGTAGAATTCTTTTACAATGGTGTGGATGGTTGCAAATCCACCATATTTCTCATACAAGGTCATCGTCTTCTCACGTGGCAAACTGTTTCAACAATAAAACTCATTTACATACAAAGTTAACCATGGAAGACAAATATCACAAGATTGTATGTTTACGCTTCGGCTGATAATCAACTAAGAAGGAATGTTTTTGTAAAAATGTTAGGTAAACTTCTTGTTTTGAAAGAGATTCAAGAAACGCAAGATTT
>CAKZLX010000074.1 GCA_937127265.1 uncultured Pseudomonadota bacterium | reverse complement strand
GTGACAAAGGGGCATTGGAACACAAACTGTCTTCGATGGCCTATGGATTCTTCGTTCCCATTTTCTTTATTCACGTCGGCATGCGACTGGATATATCTTTAGGGATGTTAACCCGAAATTTTGGCGATATTGTATTGTTGATTCTGATCATGTTTGTGGTAAAACTCCTTCCAAGTTTGTTGATGATGTACAAAGGTCTCAAACTCAAAGAAGTACTGGCAACCTGTTCATTGCTGGCAGCCCCACTCACACTGGTCATTGCAATCATGGAATTGGGACTACACAACCCTGATAAAACAGGAATTACGCCTGAAGTCAGTGCCAAAATGATTGCCGCCGGTATCTTTGCCAGTCTACTCTATCCATCGTTGGCTAGAAAACTATTGAAGAGTATTTATCCCGAACCAGCCAACAAACCCGTTACAAACAGTGCACAGGTACACTAAAAAACTGAATATCTCTATGTCTCTGAGGCTGGTTGAGTATCATCTATCCAGCGGTTGAGAGCGTCATGAAAGTGCTCAACACCACGTTCTTGCTCGTGCAGAGGATGTTCGGTTTGAGTTGACTTTTCCATCCCCTGTTGTATTTGGGTATAAATACGAACGTCTTCATACAAAATATAGCGACTGGCAACCCATGATGCCCAAACCCGTGCCCGTTCAATCTTCCCTGGTTTTTGACGTTGACAAAACCGGTATCGCATAATGCAGTCGGTGGGTCCATTGGGAAAAAATTGCATCACCGTCAAGTGATAAGGCAAGACATTGATCACCAAATTGGGAAAGACAAAGTATTTGTGAAGACTAGAGAGTTCGTGGTCAGAGTAGGGTCGCTTTCGAGCACAATGATTGTCTAACTTCTCTCTCCATCCATAAGGAGCAATGTACAGAGTCTGTAAGGAGTGCCAACCCAAGTCACGAAAGGTCGGCTCGGCATCAACGTGTGCTCCGACTGTTTTTGGATGGACTGTTGATACATGATAATAGTCCAAGGCATTTTCCAAAGAGACCTTCCAATTGACTGGAAAGTGAAAATCACGTGCCTCGATAGGTTCCATTTCTTCGAGGTGATAGTGTCTAACCGCATCATGAATCGGTGCAAACAAACTCGCTGCGTCAATACGGGGTGTTTCCAATGATACCCAAATAAATCCAGCATCTTCAAAAACAGCATATTGTTTTAGGTGGGTTTCAGTACATTGAATCCCTTTTGCCTTTGGAATATGCTGAATAGCTCCACGATCGGTATACTTCCAACCATGGTATCCACAAGTAACCGCCGATATGGGCTCACCTTTCCAAGCGTGACGACCAGTTTTCGGAGGATAAATCTGGGTACCACGATGCAAACAACTGTTTTCAAAGGCTCGTACGATACCGTCTTCTCCACGCACAAGCAATATCGTTTGGGATTGCACATCTGCCACCCACACCATTGAGGGATTCGGTAACTGCCCAGACAAAGCGGCGAGTATCCACCCCTCAAAAAGCACGCCTTCACGTTTGGCGTGAGAGGGATCATAATAAACCTGTGATGAAACTGTGGTCATGTTATGGTTGTAACCGACTGTACAAACGATGTGCATAGAAATACCACTTTTTCCACCTTGCGACCTTGAATATCGATGACGATCAATCGCTTCTTTCTACCTTTGCTTGTCGGCACCTTTGGGATCATCTTGGCATGGTTGGGGACACCTGTTTTTATCCCTGATTCTTATGAGCAAGCGATTGTGGCTGAATGTTGGCGGTATGATACCTCTTCTCGAATGGACTGTGCCAATATCTTTCCCTGGTTCCGCCCTCCACTACCTAGCCTGTTGATCACACCTTGGATCGATTGGATCGACAGTTTTACCGCCATTTTATTGCTCAGTTGGCTGGCGGTGGTAAGTACAATTGGCATTATCGTCCATCGTACCCTGTTCTACTTTCACAGCGAAAGTTCCAGCAGATGGATTGCACTCACCCTAACCCTCACTCTTTCGTTGGCGGGCTTAATAACCGATTTAGGTTTATTGGCGGATTCTAAGACCATCGCCCTACCCTTGGTCTTTGGAGCGGGAAATCTATTTCTGTCTCACAAGCAAACACTCGGTAAGAGTATCGGCGCCGGCATTCTATTAGGACTGGCATTTCTCACCCGTTTTGAAAACTTATTGTTGATTGTCAGTGGATTTGGATTGGTACTGCTCATCTCTAAAAGGCAACGATGGCATCATCTGCTAGCCTATGGGCTCGGTTGTGTACCATTTGTTGGGGGCTGGATTTGGCTTTTGAGAGAAACAACTGGTCGATGGACCCTCTCGCCACGGTATTGGGAACAGTGGATTTTATTGTTGATCGATGAAATGCCCTTGCGATGGGTACAAGAGTTGTACGGAATGGGCATTTGGAACCCTCCATTACGAACCGTGGCCTTACAATCAAACCTACATCAACCCAGTGGTGGTCTCCTCGATACCTTTAACCTATGGGAATGGCTCGATTGGTTGAACATGAACATTTTGAGTTTGTTTCATCCAATCGTAGTTCTAATTTTCCTTGGCAGTCTATTGCTATGGATTGGAGAACAGTCAATGCGACGATGGATGTGTGTCTTACTATGGATATCCTTGCCTTCAATCGCCGTCACCGTTCTTCCACAGGGTAGAGAATCTATTTTTCCAGTCGCCTATGTACTACCGATGTGGTGTGCTGTTTGGATTTGGATTGGTCTGAGTGTCGGACTGTTATTGGTGAGAATCGAATCATTAAGCAAATGGATCTATCTACTGGGACTGATTGGGATTAGTCAACTACCAACCTCGATACACCCCCCTGACAACATTGCACTCTTACCGGTCAGTATGACTGCCCAACACTGGATACGCTCCTACACCCCCAAGAACAGTATCATCTTATCCTCGTTTGAAATTGCCCCGATTGTCTGGCTTTCTGAAAGACAGTGGCAAGAATGGCACAGTCCTTTTGAGGCCAATCTACGGATTCCGAACCTTCAAAAAGAACACCCTGCCATCTATGGATTGGTAGCCGAATTCGACCATCACGCTTGGTACAGTCTCTCTTTTGAGGAACGATACTATGAACCAGTTGCCTATATCCACAACGGGAAATCCTCCTTCCTGCTGTTTGATTTCAGTCCAGTTATCGAGGAGCAGGAAACCTTTGCCCCCTTTGAGTTGGAAGAGTTTGAGATGCCTTGAGACGACTTGCCCACTGTTCAAATGTCTCTAGTGTCGGTGTATTGAAAACATCGAGTATCCCTTGTCCAATCGAACCCTCTATTTGTGTGTCTACGATCGGTTTGGTATAGCGATTTCTGGTTTGATTCATACACTGTTGAAGAAGCGCATATTGGGTTTGTTGCCATGATGATACAGCTCTATCTTTGGGGTATTGATGTAATAAATCGGGATGGGCACACAAAAAGTGCAGGGCAATCATTTGGTTTATGGAGTCTTGTTGATTCAAAAGATTCAATTCCAGAAAGCGCTCAGGTGGCAACTGCTCAATCCGTCCGACTGGCTGTTGCAACCAATACTGTAAAAAACGACCCAAATCGCCACTGTTGTATTGGTAGACAAAATGAGGCAGTATTTGTTCAAATCGCCAAACATAGTCCGATCGTTGAAAGGCATCGGAATGAAAACAGTTGGAAATGAGTGCAAAATGATCGTTGTCAATATCCAATTGTTCTGCAAATTCAAGACTATGTGAACATGGTTCGGTTGGAAAGTATACTTCCATCGACAGATTACGATTCAAAGAAAACATGGACAATACTCTTTGTTGCAAAAGGATTCCACCCCCTATCAACAGTAGAAAACCGATAGTCCAAGCCCACACCAGTCGCATCAAAGCACCACAAAGTGACTGGAAATCTGTTTGACTCCTTTGCCCAATCGTTTGATATCCGACCATGCACGAATCGTTGATGCCAGTTCGCCAACCTTTTGGGGTCGCCCGTAGAACTGCCAATAGGCCTTCAGCAACCACTGGACAATCTCGGTTTGGGTAAAGCCATTGGGTACATAAGCCAAACCATTTAAACTCGCTGAAGTTTCCTCCCAAGATCCTGACACCGTCCCCAAACTTTGCCAATCTTCATGTTCAAAGAAGGCCCTGGCTTGGTGAAACTGGGCGTAGGTCGGATTTAATCGTTTGGCGAATTCAATGGTTTCGACAATGCGTTCGGGGGTCTCCAACGGCAAACCAACAATGAATGAAGCCACCGTATCAATCCCAATCTCACGGCACCATGAGACAAACTGCTCGGTTTGGGACAACTGAATCCCTTTTTGGGTTCGCGCCAACACTTCAGGATTGCCACTTTCCACCCCGAACAAAATCGAACGACAGCCCGCTTGATGTAACTGTTCAAGCAAGGCTTGATCCCACAAATCAGTTCTGGAAAAACAAGTCCACTCAATCGGTGTCTCCAATTTTTTGAGGGCTTCACACAATGCCAATACGTGATCGCGACGCACACCAAATGTGGGATCGTAAAACTCAATCGAACGCACCCCAAACTTTCGCTGTAAGGTTTGAATTTCGTTCACAATATCTTCAACTGGTCGTAATGAATGGGTATCTGAACTGTGGTAAAGCATGTGGGGACAAAAGTCACAGCCAAATGGACATGAACGACTAGCGAACATTGGTAACACCGGTGCCTTTCGATAGCGATGAGCAGAAGGTACATACCGCGAAAGATTAAACAATTCCCAAGCCGGTACCTTCACCAAATTCCAATCGACTTGTTGAATAGGCGGATACTCTTGGACATGACCATCAACAGAAAGATAAAGCCCAGCACCAGTCCATTGTTGCGATGTACAGACTTGATACACAAAAGCCTCGGAATCACCAAAGACTGCAAAATCCAAGTCTCCGTTTCGCACCGCCTCTTTGCTTTCCTCACTGTGTAAAGGGCAATTCAGCAATCCAAAACGCACAGTGGGTAGGGTGATGCGACAGATCTCTACCAAATCCAATGAAGGTTGAATCGGCATCTCTCGACGATATTCAAAAGGGATCAGCCCTACCCAATCAGGTTTTATGAACTGCAAGTGTTCGAGGACATCTTCAGTGTTCAATCCACTGACGCCCATATCCATCACAAAAACGCGCGCACCTGCCTGTTTGGCTACACCAGCTAAGGTGGCGGTGATAATCGGATGGTGAGAAGGGATCAAACGCCCTCTCTTTTGCAGATGCGGGGGAATGATCAGCACCAGTGTTGTTTGTTCACTACCCATTCCAGACCCAAATACTTTGGTGAAAGACCCGCACTTCAAGCATCGAAGTCTCGGTCAACAGATACCAGGGAAGGTTTAAGAGCCTGGTTGGTAACTGGTAATATCGGCTTTCCAAATGGTGTTTCAAGGTAAAATCCTCTGTCAAGAAGTCATATAACGGATCTGGAGAGGTATAGGTATAGGCATACACATCTTCCACCAACGATCTTTCTGTACAACGACCATCTCCCAAACGAATCGGCATGTGAGCACCACGACCCTCTCCACCCCGAATCCAGGAAAAATCTTGGCGTAGAGTGTTGAGTTCATCGGCTGGCAAGTCGACACGTCTTCCCCGATGTACCAAGTGTACGCGCCGAATATCGTGATTGGCATACCCTGTTGGAGAAAAGCAGGATTGTAGCCCTTGTGGCAAGGTTCCAGGCTCAAGAGAGAGAAAGTAACACAGGGATTCAAAGTGCAATCGATTGATTTGAGAAGCGGATACATCTGGAA
>CAKZLX010000073.1 GCA_937127265.1 uncultured Pseudomonadota bacterium | reverse complement strand
AGTGGCTCGGTCATAAAGACATCCAAACTACCATGCGATACATCAAATTACTGCCTGAGCATATGCAGGAACAGAGCAAAAAACTCAATCCGAATTTGGTGCTTGATCAGCTGTACTAAATAAATTTGGCAAGGTTTTTGGCAAGATTTTGGCAATGTCTAGAATTTCAACACCACCCCAAAACTCGATAATCCTCATACAATCGGACTTATAACAAAATAAAAATGGCGGCAGACGATGGGAGTCGAACCCACCAAGCGAATCTCTCAACACGCTTCATTGGTTTTGAAAACCAAGACCGGCACCAGCCATGCAACGCCTGCCATATCCTTACCTATAATCCAAAAAGCAACCAAACGCCCACATTTCACAGATTACCACGCCCACATGTTCACCAACGTCTCCACATTGGGTTGAGTGCCAATGACAGTATCGAGATCGGTATACAGTTGCGATCGACCCTGTTCCCGCAACAATTGTCGCATCATCAATGGAGACCAGACCTCCCCCTCACTAGCCAACAGCGCACTTTGGAAAGTGGCAACCACCCCCACAATTTGTGGAGAAGCACCAGAAGTACCGCCAAAATACTGGGTGTAGGCTTGTCGAGAGTCTTCGGGATAAAACAAATCGGCCAATTCCCAAGTCGAGGTAGTGACAATGCCTTCAAACCAACCCTGCACATCGATCCGAGAACCAAAAGACGACCCACCAGACCATTGTAAAGGCAAACGGTTGGCACCAGAACCACCAACCATAATCGCTCCTGAATCTTGCTGATATAAATCAAACCAGCCATCCCACTGCGCATCATCCAAATCATGTGCACCATTGGCACTGGGCTCGACTACATGAATTCCACTGGCCGTCACCCATTGAATGGCGTCAAACACGGCTGGGACATACTCCATCGGGCAATAGTCACCCCAGGCGTAGGTCTGTTGTTCAATTAACACCACATCCCCTTCTACCAAGACATCGAGGGTATACAACAAAGCATCCCCCACAGAATACCAATCGGGGTTCACATAGGGAGAAACCACCCAGACTTCAGATTGGGGAACATAACCTGTAACCCCATAAGCATTCTCGGTGCCGATCAGTTGCCCCAACACCGCGTTACCATGATACTGCCATTGATCGACATCCCACCCCCATGTGTGTTCACTCTGAGAATTGCGTAAGTCTTCATGAAAAGGATCATAGGAATACTCAATGTCCACAATGCGAACCCCCTCTCCTTGACTGATCGATTGAACCGCATCAAAACCGAAGCCTGTTGGGGCAGAGAGTCGGTCGTACTGTCGTTCATCAAACGAAGGGGTGGTCGGTGGTATATCAGAAGGTGGTGGTTGGGGTAGAAAGTCTCGATAGAGGTGTTCAATACGAGAATCAAACTGTAACCGTTGGGCAATCGCATCCAGTTGTTCAGGCTCTCCGTTGATGACCATATAAGTGCTTAAGTCTTCAACTCCTTGAGCCTGTAAGCGCTGATAGGTTTTGGCAAGAGTCTGTGGACTGGTTTGAAATAAAGCTTTGGTCATCGGCTTCAAGTACATCCACTCTGTAGGAAAAGAATCCAGTGTCCAATCATTATTCTCATGTACTTTAAATACCAAACGATACGGATCACGCCCTTCTGCTTGCTGCCAGTCAAAGCGACCAATCGATGCCGCTTCTACCAACGAACAGCATAGACCCAATATCAACACTGACGCGTCCAATGTGAACCATCCAAAGTCACCGAAATACAACCTAGATTTGGAGATGTATCTGGATGTTTGGGGTGAGTCGGCAAGCAAATCTGCATTGGTTTCACGGACTTGTCGTGTATCGGTTGAATTGGTAAAACCGTCTGCTGCTGAGCATGCTCCCAGATTTCGGTGGCGGTGGTAAACCCAGAGAGTTCCAACAAGGTCAAGTAGGTTGGTGGCGCCATAAACAGTTGATCGGATTCATGCAATTGAACCGCCTCTGTTGGGGTCAGCCAACTCGCTTCAACGGTTTCTGAAGCGTCAGGGACAATGGATAGTGTCGGGTCATAAGGTACCACACAAACAAAAAAACGGGTGTCATAGCGTTTGGGTTCGGTATCAGGGGTAATCCACCAAGACCACTGACGAATCAATCGCAAATCGGCAGTCAAAGATCCATCTGTGGGTAGGTGTGCTGTCCGATTGTTTAGGCCATCACGCAAACCGTTACTGGGAATACCTTCTCCAAGCCAGATTCCGGCTTCCTCAAAAGCCTCCCGTACCCCGCCAACCCCAAAACGGTCCTCTACGCCCCCAACTGCACCCACCACCCCAAACCGGCCACCGCCATCACCACCTCCCCCGCCACCAATCACTCTCACCGCATCGCAGCTCTCCAGAATTGCTGCTAACCGAGCCGAGGCTCGCCGTCGCCGCCAATGGCGGCGTCAGGGCCAGCCAGTCTCTGAATGGGTGGCCGCCCATTGG
>CAKZLX010000072.1 GCA_937127265.1 uncultured Pseudomonadota bacterium | reverse complement strand
AAGAAATGGATCTGGTTATTGTGGGGGGTTCCGCGCTTTGTGCTGCACCTTGCCTTGAATTTGATTGCGGTGTTGACCATCTATCCCGTCCTCGGTGTACTGTGGGTATTCTTTAGGCTCAAAGGGCTAGTGTTACCCCCCATTCAATCTCTACTGTTGTGGTTTGCTGAGCAATTTGGTGGCTTTTATGGTCTACTCGATCGTTTTTACCAACGTTGGCTACCGGCGATCCTCAAACGACCATCGACCATTATCGCGATCGTTGCCCTTTCGGTGTTGGGATCGGGTTGGCTTGGCAGTCGACTCGGAGCAACTCTCCTCCCCGAAATGAAACAAGGTCGATTTGCAGTAGACATCGAGTTGCCGATTGGTACGCCACTCACCCAAACAGCTGAAACCTCACTCACCCTAGAAAGACAGTTGAAGACTATCGAAGGCATCGAACACGTCTATGCAATCGTGGGGGCAGACTCGCGTGTCAATGCCCGTTCTGGCGCTGGGGAACATTCGATTCGCTATTTGATTTCCACCACGGCCAATGAAAATGCAGTGATCGAACAGACCCGCAGTGGCATCGACAATCTAGCCCAAGATTCATGGAAAGTCGGGATTAGTCGACCAGCCATCTTCTCTTTTGACAATCCACTCGAATTGATTCTCTACGGCAAAGATCTCAACACCCTCAAACGCACTGCCACCAGTCTGCAAGAGAACATGAACCAACTCGACAGCATCAAGGATGTCCAAAGTTCAATGCGGGCAGGATACCCCGAAATCCAAATCCAATATGACCGCAACCTGTTGCGACAATATAACCTCAGCACCACCAACGCCGCCCAAATGGTCAAAAGCAAAGTACAAGGACAAAAGGCCAGTACCCTTTCCTTTGGCGATGAACGGATTGATCTCACCGTGCGTTTGGTGGAGCAAGATCGTCAAAACATTGAACAACTCAAAAGTATCAATGTCAATCCCGCTATCAATCCTGCGATCCCTCTCTCCTCGGTGGCTACGTTTGTGGAGACCGAAGGTCCTTCTGAAATCCGACGTATCGATCAACAACGAGCTGCGGTGCTATCTGCCAACATGGAAGGTTTTGATTTATCTGGTGCCACCTTGGCCGTCCAAGACCTGTTGGCTGATTTGGATGACAGTATCCAATGGGAATTTGCTGGACAATCCAAGGAAATGGGTGAATCATTGACCTCAATGCAGTTTGCTTTGGGACTGGCCATATTTTTGGTCTATGTCATCATGGCTTCGGCTTTTGAAAGCATTTTACACCCCTTTGTGATTCTGTTCTCGGTACCCTTGGCCATTGTCGGAGTGATCGCTGGACTATGGCTGTTACAAATGCCCATCTCGGTAATCAGTTTGATTGGAACCATCGTCTTGGCAGGGGTTGTGGTCAACAATGCGATTGTCTTGGTCGACACCATCAATCGCAAACGACAAGATGGACTGGACAAAGACAGTGCCATATTTGAGGCCGCCAAGTTGCGTTTGCGTCCGATTGCCATCACCACCCTCACCACCGTTCTTGGTTTATTGCCTTTGGCCTTGGGATACGGTGAAGGTGCAGAAATCCAACAACCATTGGCTTGGACCATTATTGCCGGTCTGTTGTCCTCCACCTTGTTGACCTTGGTCGTGATTCCCATCGTGTATAAAATCTTGACCCAAATCTTTGAAACATCGACAGTATCAGAGGAACCACAGGTATGAAGTGGCTCCCTCGTTTTTCAGTGGAACGACCAGTCACCGTCAGCATGGTGTTTTTGGCACTTTGTGTACTGGGACTGATTGCTTGGTTGCGGATTCCACTGGAACTGTTTCCCTCTACCTTCTCTGGCTCTTCGTTGTGGGTTTGGGTGCCCTATCCCGATTCTCAACCCCGTGAATCCGAAGAAAAGGTACTGTTACCGATTGAAGATCGCATCTCCGACATCGAAGGCATCAAAAACATCAATGCCCAAGCCCGTGCTGGTGCCGTGCGTTTCAAACTGGACTTCCATCGTTCGATGAACATGTCCGAAGCCTACAACGCCACCGTTGATCGACTGGAACGAGCCCGACTTGACTTGCCTGATGAGGTCGACGACTACTTCATCTACAAGTGGGATGCCTCCGACACTCCGATTCTCTATGTGGGAATTGGAATTGATGGTGACCCCGACACACAATACGATGTCTTGGAAAATGTGATTAAACGACGTCTCAACCGCATTGAAGGGGTCGGTGAGGCAGATACTTGGGGAGCTGATCCCAAACGCATTTTTGTGGATTTTCACCGTGATGAACTGATGTCCTCGAGACTCGCTTTGTGGCCGATTGTCCAACAATTGCGCCAAGACAATTTTCAATTGCCTTCGGGACGCATCATTGAAGATGACACCGTTCACTATTTGCGTTCAATCGCCCGTTACGACACCCTTGATGCTTTTGAGGCGTTTCCTTTGCGCAACGATGTAGAATTGCAAGATGTGTCTAGCATCGCCTATCGTCTAGACCCTTCTGCCACCATTTCGCGAGTCAACGGCAAAGATGGTGCGGGGATGGCGGTTCGTCAAGAATCGGATGCCAACACCGTCGACACCACAGAGGCAGTATTGGCAGAAATGCAGGATATGGAGGACGACCCAAACATTCCAGCCCAGTTCTTCACCTTTTTCAACCAAGGAGAGATGATTACGGGTGCTCTCGACAATCTCACCGAAGCCGCCTTAACCGGTGGCGCCTTTGCGATTTTGATTCTCTATGTCTTTTTGCGCAATCTTTCGATGACCATTTTAATTGCCGCCTGTATTCCCTTTACCTTGGTGGTTGCAGTATCTGCGATGTACTTGATGGGAGGGTCACTCAACATTTTATCGTTGATGGGACTAATGATTGCCGTAGGGATGGTGGTGGACAACGCTATCGTAGTGGTGGAAGCCATCTATGCTAGACGTTTGCAAGGAGAAGATACCCGTTCGGCCGCAATTGAAGGAGCCTCAGAGGTCGCCTTGGCAATTTCCTTGTCAACCCTCACTACCCTGGCAGTCTTTTTACCCGTCATTTTGATGAACCAAAATACCGACTACGCCTTCTTTTTGGGAGAAATTGGCTTTCCGATTTCTTGGGCGCTGGGGGCATCTTTGTTGGCAGCCCTCGCCTTTACCCCACTGACCACCACAGTTCTTCGAGCCAAAAAAGGCACCACCCTCAAAGAGGCACGCTGGATGTTGTGGGTGATGGCCAAGTACAAAGGGGCACTGGGTTGGGTTCTCCGACGACGGATGGATGCCATCATGGGTATCCTTATGATTTCAGTGTTCACCTATGCCTACCCTTTCCAAAGTATTGGATGCATGGGTGACGATGATGGTGGCTTTGGTGATTTTACCATTCGCTATACCATCCCACCACAATATGGCTATTACGACAGGGTCAAGATTGTCGATACCGTCGAAGCCTATGTCGAAGAGCACAAAGAGGAATGGGGTGTCACCGTCTACACCTCTCGTCTCAATGGCACGGCCTCCACAGGACGCACCACACTCTATTTGGAAACCGATGAACCACCGATGACCCCAGAAGAAGTGGTCGAAGCCGCCAAAGCAGACTTGCCACAGATTGTGGGTTCCAAAGTCTATATTGGCTGGGACGGTGGTCGTGACAACCTACAATTCACCCTCACTTTGCGAGGAGAATCGACCGACACCCTAGAACGCTTGGGCAAACAAGTCGCCAAGGTGCTCACCCAAGTACCCGGTGTATTGAGTGTTGATCAAGAATTAGAAGACGAAAGTTTACCCGAAATCCAATTGATCATCAATCGGGCCGCCGCCTCTCGATATGGACTGACCGCCACTGAAATTGGCTACACCGTCGCTTCTGCACTGCGTGCCAACTACTTACCCGAACAGCAAATTGACGACAAAGACATTGATGTGATTGCCCGTTTTCACTATTTGGATCGCTACGACGTCGATAAGCTACTGACCTTTGAAGCCTTTTCCAATGCCACCCAATCGCTGATTCAACTGAACCAAGTGGTCGATGTACAGATGGCCCCTTCACTGGGACGCATTGAACGAATCAATCGACAAACCGCCTACCCCCTCACCATCAATGTCGATCAAGAAATGGAAATGATCGATGTCCGCAACCAAGTACAGGCGATCTTAAACACCATGAACTTTCCACCAGGGTACGGGTTTGATCCACCATTCGACCCCGACAGTGTGGCTGACAACTCGGCGATGATGCTTTCGATGGTGATGAGCATTGCCTTGGTATTTTTGATTATGGGTGCCTTGTTTGAAAGTTTTATCTTGCCCATTTCGATTCTCACCACCATTCCCATGGCGATTTTTGGTGCCTATTGGGCCTTGTATTTAACCGGCACCGCTTTTGATAACATTGCGGCGATCGGTTTGATTGTCCTGGTGGGCGTGGTGGTCAACAACGGTATCGTACTGATTGAACTGGTGACCCGTCTACGCAATGAAGGCATGGAACGAATTCAAGCGATGATTGAAGCCGGAGCGCGTCGTCTTCGGCCAATTTTGATGACCGCGATGACCACGATTGTTGGCTTGTTACCGATGGCCTATGGTGCTGGTGCTGCTAGTTCAGGCATCTCTTATACTCCAATGGGACGGGTAGTAGCCGGTGGACTGTTTGCCGGTACCCTACTCACCTTGTTCTTTGTTCCATTGCTGTACCTTTTGATCGATGACTTGCGCAGTGCCTTTTCAGGTTGGCTGGCTTGGGCAAGTGGTAAATCCCCTACAACCGAGGGTTCAACTGGAACCGTTGAGGAGTCAATATGATCACCCTACTCTTATCCTTATTGTCGATTGCCCAAGCCAATGAACTCTCCTTAAATTACCAACAAGCCTTGGATTTGGCACTGGAACAAAACCCACAAATCCAAGATGCCCGCTGGTCGATTGATGGTGCCGAAGCTGCAGTGATGTCTGCCAAAGCGCTGTTTGACCCTACCCTCAACTTTTCGGCTGGCCAAAATCGAAACACCCGCCAACAATTCTTTGCAGGGATTGGGGCTTTCAACTCTGAAAACTTTGGACCCACAGTCACCATCGGAGGACGCACAACCTTACCGACTGGTACTACACTCTCCGTAGACTGGACCACTTCTCGCAACACCTCCTTGTTCACCTCCCAAGAGTTTTCCGAAGTCCAACAAGAAATCTCTCCGATTGATACCACACTCACCATGACCTTGACCCAGTCGATGCTCCAAGGGTTCAAAAGCCAATACAACAAACAGCAACTGAATACTGCCCAACGCAACCTCGACACCAGTGAACTAACAGCGATGGAAACCATCCAACAATCCCTTGCCGATACTGCCACAGCCTACT
>CAKZLX010000071.1 GCA_937127265.1 uncultured Pseudomonadota bacterium | reverse complement strand
AGACCACTTTACTTCGACAATGTGTCCATTCTTGTGCCAGTGCTTTGGCCAGTCCAGACCGTCCTCCTTTTAAAGCAATATGTGCAGGTCTATCGTTGGGCGTGGTGACTTCTAAAAGGCAAAGCCAATATTTGATGCCTTGTCCCACTAAGTTTTTGGCGCCCAAAAATGCCTCTTCAATGTTGCGACTGCGTTCGATGACGATCTGTCCATCTGGGGCGTGACGGAGACCATTTTGCTCCAAGGATCGAATTAGGTGGCGATCATTGACCGTGTTGCCAACCAGTCGGAAGGTATTGGTTGTCAAGGGTGCTTCTTGTTGTACCGGTACATTTACCCATTGTGTTCGGAATAAGTGAGGGGTAAAGGAGGGCGGCTCCGTGACGGTGTGTTCGACTTGTGGTGTATCGACTGAATCTGTTTCGGTTTCTTCCCTGACAAATATCGTTGTACTCTGCGTGTTCGATTTGTTCTCTGCAAACCAATCAATGAGGCTTTGAATGGTTGGTGCAGTGGTTCGATCGAAAGATTGTTGTTCATCAACATTGAAGGTTTGTCGTAGTTCCGCGAACAGTTCGGCTTGTTTGACGGTATCAATCCCCAAGTCCGCTTCCAGTTCATAGTGCAGTTCCAAATCTTCAATCTCATACCCTGTGTGTAAGGCGATGGCGTTTAGAATTTGCGATGAAACGGTATCCGTATCATTTGCCGTAGGGATGTTTGGTTCGGGGACTACGTCCAGCGGGGGAACCTCTTTTGTAGAGACGATGGTGTCCGTTGTAGATGTGGGTTCAGTGCCCAATAAAGAGTTTCGCCATCGTCGATGCTTTTCCAAGTCGGCTTTGATTTGCCCCTTTTCCCAAGCCAACAAGACCAGTTGCGAACCAAATCCAGCCGCCAAGCGAATGGCAAATTTGCCTTTGAAGGTTCCGCCACTGGCAAAACGTAAATCGAGTGCTGAATCATCAGGGCTTTCAAGGTTGGGAATTGGTGGAACAGTTTCGTGTTGCAAGGTCTTGATAGCAACCACATCTTCAATGCCGGCACCCATGGCATGTCCTGTAAAGCCTTTGGTGTTGGTAATTAGAACCAAAGGTGTACTGTCTTCAAAGGCTGACCGTAGTCCTTGGATTTCTGCTTCGGCGGAGCCTCCACGCGCTGGGGTGAAGGTTTCGTGACTGACAAAAACGGTTTCTTTGGCCAGTTGTGGTAGAGATAGTCCGCTGTCTTTAGACACTGTATGAACCAGCGTTTTCATTTCATTGGCAATGTGTTCGACATCCAGTCGTGTACCGTGATAAGCGGCGTTGCTCACCCGAGAACCACGTAGTGTAGCGATGACTTCGGCACCACGATCAATCGCATCCGATTGGCGTTCT
>CAKZLX010000070.1 GCA_937127265.1 uncultured Pseudomonadota bacterium | reverse complement strand
GATGTCAGATGTCTATGTGTATCCTGTATCCCGATATTCTGGGCGAGACTTTCGTATCTTCCCCAAACAAGAGGACAGTGAACTGGGATGGGTGAATGACCCTCATGGTGCCGAAGTCTATTGGTCGGCAGATCAAACAGAGCCTTCTGGTTTAACCTTGGAACGGCGCCGCATTTTAGAAGTGCACGCCGTTGAGGAAGATGCCAATTGGGTCAAGATTCCCATGGGTGAGGTCGATGGATTTGTTGAACGTTCCAAATTGCGGTTGTGGGAATCTGTGGAAGCACCAACAGTCGGTGATGATCAGGTTTGGATTGACGCTGATATTGCTTCCCAAATGTTTTCGGTGTTTGAAGGGGATACCTTGTTGTTTACGACCTTGATGTCGACCGCAAAGAAAGGACATGTAACCCCGTTGGGAACCTATCAGATTTATGACAAAGCGATTGGTTGGGACTTGGGTTCCAGAGAAGGTGCCGAAGATGCTTATTACATGGAGGATGTGCCTTTTGTGATGCATTACTATCCACGCTATGCGATTCACTCGGCTTTTTGGCATGATAATTTTGGAGAGCCGGCCAGTCATGGTTGTATCAACTTAACCCCCAAAGATGCTTGGACTGTCTATCAGTTAGTCTCACCTAGGATGCCTGAGGGATGGCAATACATCAAACAGCACAAAGCCGATGAAGGGACCATCGTACGGATTCGCAACGGGCAAAAGGTTGGTCCGTCAAAGAAGATCAAACCGAAGTATTAAGACTTAGAACCCCCATCGACCACTAGACAGATAGAGCGAAACACCAACAAAAGTATCTTCGCGGCACAAGAGGTCTTCACCACCATTGCAAAAGGTTTGTGAGGCTTGCAGTTGCAAGGTGCCACCATATTGTTGTCTGTCTTGATTGAAAGGATTGTGGTTCAACAGAAAATCAACGCCGACTTTGTGAATGTACGGTGTGTAGATGGTTTGGTCGATGATATCGTTGATGTCAGCGAATGTATCCATTGGTGGGAGAGAAAGCCAATGCCACTGGTAATAGGGTTGAACCAGTCCCAGTTCAAAATCAAAACCATACCCCACACCAAACGGTAAAAGGTAGTGCGTGTTTCCGTTGACCGAATAGTCGAGTATTTGGGTGCGCCAAGCGGGTAATAATGGAGCGATGAAACTGTCATTACTTCCATTTTTGACCTGCATTGTGATCAGTCCCAAGCGAAATTCCTCACCCTCTAACCCATATTGTAGTGTGTAGGTGCTCCAAAGAGAATGGTTGGGGTTAAACCGACGACTGCGATTTTTGGTTTTCTTGGTGCGCGGGGATTTTGTGCGGGGTGATTTGTTAGGCTTGGACTTTTTGGTGTTGTGCTTTCGTTTTTGTAGGGTGACGGTGAGACTTTCTACCTGTGATTCTCGTAAATAGAGGGTGTCCTCAAAAATACCGTAGCCATTTTCGACTCTGATTTTCTCACTACACATCGGTACTTGGGTGGATACCGGTGTTTTACCGATGTATTCTTCATCGATGTAGACCTTGGCGGTTTGGGTTGGGTTTTCCAAATAAACATTGAGGGCTGACATTCTAGGCAGGGTCATCAAACGAATTTTCTCATTGTCATTGTTTTGAATGGTGAAACGTTGGTCTTTGCCCATGTAGCAAGGATCCAAAATAGAGATTTCATGCTCACCTTTTTCGATTTTATATTTTTCGAGTGGTGTGGCACCCATGGAGACACCATCCAGTTCAAATTGTACACCTTCTGGATTGCTGGTGACAGTAAGCTGTCCGAAACTGGGTTTGAGTTTGGCACTGATGTCGCTTCCACCTTCCAAATAGAGATCTTTGGACCACATTTCATAATAGGGGTTGTGAAATTGGATGTTGTGGTTGCCTTGTTTGAGTTTGACCGCACAGGGAAGTTGCTGGCATTGGGCTTGGACTTTGCCATCGATGAACAACAAGGTGTTTTCTGGTGGTTGGCTATCAAACGTGGCCAAAATATCGGGTGCAGAGGCATTGTTTTGGCGCAAGAGAGGAACTATCAATTCTTCGATGTAGGGAGGAACGTCTTGTACCAGTTCATTTTCATCGTAGACGTCGACACTTTGTTGTTGTAACAGTACCCCTGTATCGACGTGGTAGAGTTTCAAAATACAAGTGGTTTTGTTACCTTTGGTGATGGTACCGACCACCACATAGTTGAGTCCCAAGGCTCGACTGGTCTCCAAAATACGGTTGCTAGATGGTAGCGGTCCGGCAATCTCGAGGTTTTCAGGTGTCACCAAATGTAAGTCGGTGTGCTGTTGCAAGAGTGGTAGGATTGCCTGTCGCACTCTTTCTTCGAGTGTGGCCAGTAAGATGGTGTCACTTGTACTGGTAGTCTCGGATACCGTCGTGAATTTCCAAACGCCAATTTGTTGGACTTCGGCAATTGGTGCTGCGATGACAACAGAGGTTTGGAGAAGATACCACCACAACATGTAAACTCCTAAACAGTTGGTTTCATGAATCAATAGACGATGACAGTCAATTGTTTCGGATACTTTAGACGTAGTCTAAATCAATTGTGGATTGAGATCTGATTTTTCTGTAGATAGATTGTTCTTGGTACAGACAGGGTGGATATTTATGTCTTGGGAAATAAGTATGCCAGTGCTTGTCGAAGTGTACGCACGCCGATCACATCCAAACCTTCAGGCGCATACTGTAAGGAGGATTTAGGGGCAATGACACGGGTGAAACCATGTCGTTGGGCTTCGGCAAATCGTTGGGCGGGATGAGACACCGCGCGCACCTCACCCACCAGTCCGATCTCTCCAAACATCAGTGTTCGTGGATCAACCGGATCGTTTCGGTGACTCGAAGCAATCGCACAGGCAATCGCCAAGTCGGCAGCCGGTTCAGTAATGCGTACCCCACCCGCCGCCGAGATGAAGACGTCACGATCGTAGAGTTGAAAGCCAATTTTACCGAGAACCGCCAAAAGCATTTGCATCCGTTGCCGATCCATTCCTAGCACAGTGCGTCCAGGATTGGCAGGGGTTGGGTGTCCAACCAAGGCTTGTACTTCTGCCAACAGTGGTCTAGAGCCTTCCATTCCACCGAGTACCGTCGTACCTGAAGCATTGGGCACCCGTTCGGAGAGCAAACGAGCAGAGGCATCGGGTACTTCTTCCAAACCGGCTTCGGTCATCTCAAAAAATCCCATTTCTCCGGTGGAACCGAAACGATTTTTGACCGCCCGAAGCGCACGTAACTGACTGGCACCATCTCCTTCAAAATAGAGGACGGTATCCACAAGGTGTTCCAATACTTTCGGACCGGCAATGGCACCTTGTTTGGTGACGTGACCGACAAGGAAGGTGGAGATGCCTGTTTTCTTGGCAAAGGTCATCGAACGATTGGCGACCTCGCGGACTTGGGTCATCGAACCAGGCACCGAGTCTACCGAGTTGGAATAGAGGGTTTGTACCGAGTCCAGCACCAATAGTTTGGGTTTTAGGATTTCTGCCGCCGCTAAACTGGCATCCAAGTCGGTTTCTGCCAACAGGTGAAGATTGTCCGTGTGTATTTTTAAGCGATCGGCACGTAAGCGAATTTGTCGGGCAGATTCTTCACCGGAGACGTAGAGAGTGGGGAGATTTCGTTTGGCAAATTCTGATAGTGCCATCAACAACAAGGTGGATTTTCCAACACCGGGGTCGCCACCGATTAAAGAGAGTGAACCACCAACCAATCCACCACCCAGTACCCGATCAAGTTCTCCAATGCCAGTGCGTAAACGGACTTCCCCATCAGACAAATCCACTTCTTGCAGTTTGATTGGGTTCAATTTTCGGGTGTTGGTAATTGATTTGGTTCCCGGTCTGTCCAAACTAGCTTGTTGTTCTTCAAAAGAGTTCCAAGCGTGACACTTATTGCATTTTCCTTGCCATTTGCTGACAATATGTCCACATTCGGTACAGACGTAGGTGATTTTATTTTTCTTGGCCATGATGATCCTGTGTTCGGTTTATTTCATTGTAACCGATGCACAGAGTGTTAACGGTCACAAAATGACCGAGTTTGAGTCCTTAACTAGGTAATACTGTATTTAGACCGGTTTCCAGAACCCAGTGGGCACTGTCGTTGGGACCAGGGCAGGCTTCGGGGTGGAATTGTACACCCATCACATTCCATTGTTGATGTCGTAGTCCAGCCACCGTGTTGTCATTTAAATTAAGATGTGTAACTTCGGCACCGGTTGCCTCTAAACTTTGTCGGTCAACACAAAATCCGTGGTTTTGACTGGAGATTTCTACTCGTTTGGTCAGTTCATCTCGTACGGGATGGTTGATTCCGCGGTGTCCGAAGGGCAATTTAAAGGTTTTGGCTCCCAAAGCAAGAGCAAGCAATTGGTGACCCAAACAAATGCCCAAAATGGGTTTCTTGCCCAAAGTGGCTTTTATTTTTTGAATGGCATCCGTCAATGAGGCTGGATCGCCAGGACCATTGCTTATAAATAAGAGGTCGCAATCCTCCAGCCATTGTTGGTGGGAGGCGGTGATTGGAACGATTCGAACGCGACAGTTGGCTCGACGTAGTAGTCGAACGATGTTGTTCTTACATCCCGCATCAATCAGGTTGACCGTCGCCCGAGGATTAGATGGGTTGTGGACGAGCAGACTTTCGGTCGAACAAACTTCTTCCGCGAGATTACGCCCGACCATACCACCCCATTCATCGAGGGCTTGTTGCAAGGTCGCTATATCGGTACCGTCTGTACAAATGACTCCCTTCATCGCTCCTTTGTCACGTAAGTGTCGTACCAAAGCACGGGTGTCAATCTGTTCGAGTGCTGGAGTGTCGTTATCGATGAGGTATTGTTCAAGGGATTTGGTTGAGCGATGATTGGAGGGGATCCTTTGGAACCGTTTGGCAATAAAGCCTTGCACCCACAGGCGTTCACTTTCGATGTCTTCTGGATTGGTACCGGTGTTGCCGATGTGTGGATAGGTCATCACCAAAATTTGTTCGGCGTAAGAGGGGTCGGTCAAGGCTTCTTGATAGCCTGTCATCGCGGTATTGAAAACAACTTCGCCAACTTTATGGGTGATGGCACCATATGCCCGACCACGAAACAGGGTTCCATCTTCCAATAATAATACGCCCTCGTTAAAAGTTCCTGCCATTGTTCCCTCCGAAGTACTCTCTGTATAATGCCTTTATCGTCTGTTTTCAATCCTCAACGTCAGTTCAAGGCATCGTTGTCCAAATCCATTTGAAAAGAGAACCGTTGTTGTTGGAATGTGGCTTGCCCAAAAGGAACCCATCCTGCAGTCGGATGATCATAGAGCAAGGGTGATTGGTAGTTAAGTCCTTCCCACTGTACACTCTCTGCCCATCCTAAACGCCAAGTTTGGCTTTGGAGTTGGGTAATCGTATCTAAGCAAGATTGTTGACTGGTTTCTGGAGAGCCTTCGCGCAAGATCACTTGCCAACTGTTTTCACAGAGTTCACAGGGCTCTTCTCGGGTGCCAGTGACCTCGTTCCAAGTGAGTTTACATCGTTGTTCGGGTCCTAGAAACTGGACACTACCTTCGATAGTGCCGTTGGTTTCATTGACGCGAAAATTACCTATCAAGTGGGGACCTTCAAAACCCCAATCGTCTCGCCAGTCACCCGTGTCCCATAGACCAGTGTCCCATTGTTGAAAGATTTCCAGTGGGTAAATCAAAATGTCGGAGGCACCTTGTTCATCGACCGCCAACACTTGTAAGGTAGGATAATAGTCGACAACATCTATAGGAATATCCCAATAACCAGTTTTATTGTCTTGGTTAAACTCAATTTGTCCGGGCGCACTGGGGAAGGAAATCGTCACATCATCGCCATTGGCATCCGAAACATCCACCGAAATGTTCCAACGGGTATTGGAATTGACCACCTCAGGTTCAAAAACACTGCTGGGAACATAGGCAAACCCAAACAGATATTTGACTTCTTCTCCATTAAAACTTTGGAATTTTGGCGGGGTGTTACCACCAAGGTTGCAACCGAGCAATAGTGTAAACAGGGTGATCATTGTTTCACCTCGATACTGCCTCCAATCCAAGTCATATCAAAGTCATGGTACCAAGGCTCATGGACAACCACCCATACTCGAAGTGTTCCTTGGTAGTCGTCGGGGATGACCAATCGGTTGTTGGAGGTGGTCAGGGGATGGGGAAATGATTCTGTGGCTTGGCTAAAACTATGGGCTTTGGTGATGCCGGTGTCTTTGAGGGTTCCGGCATCGATGTACCACTGGAAATTGGCATAAGAGGCATCGGTAGCGATTCGTAGAGATAAGTCCACTTCGCTTCCTGCTTGGGCTTCGGTTGGCATGGAGAGTTCCATACCGGCGTCGCTATAAGTGGTGTTGCGTCGCAAGTGATAGGGAAGTGTCGGGTACCAACTGGTAAAGCCCGCCGCAAATACTGGTTCTCCATCCACAGTTGCCTCCACCATAATTGGCAATTGGTGATTGCAATAGCCATCGGTGTAGCCTTCTTCAATCCAGCCGGTGTCTTGGAGTCCACTATCGAGAACTTGGTCATCCCAACGACTACAAGAATCTATTTCGGGAAATGTGGGCACTGCAAATTGTTGGGGCAACGATGTCCCTTTGAATAAGGTGGTGACTGCTTCATTTTTTTCAAAACACAATAGATCCCAAATTTGGGTGCGGGTTGTCGAGTTTGGATCCAAGCCACAAACCGAGACTTGCCATTGTTCAACCCTACTTTCTGCTGGGGCAATCAATAGGGCATCGAAGGTTGTGGATTGTCCACTGACCATTTCAATCGGTGAAGAGCGCAAAGCCACGATACGGGGTTTGTCCACCACATATTCGGTCGCCAAATATCGTGGTCCCTCTGAAAAGAAGCCCCGAAAACAACCGGTCAACATCGGTATACTAAGCCAAAATAATCGTTTCATCAATAGGTCGCCTCCAAGCCAAGGGTTGGGATGATCGGTAGCGAAGCAATCTCCACCAGTTCCGAGTAGTCATAATTGTAGGTGGCAATAAATGGATTGCGTCGAGATGTGGCATTGTAGACATCCAAATAGAGCATCCAATCTACCCATTTGCGTGACCATACCTTTTGTGCCCGAACATCCAGTCGCAAAAATGCGGGGTATCGTTCTGAGTTTAGGTCTCCACGTGTCGCAGTGAAGTATTGATCGCGTGGCACGTAGACACCATAAAAGGGTGTGTAGGGTTGTCCACTGGTGGTTTGGAAACGGGCCGAGAGTTCCCATGCCTTTCCCAAGTCATAGGCACCAACCGCAGTAAAGGAGACTGGCATATCGTAGTCACTGGGAAACAGTCGACCACTGTCGTCAAGTCGCATGGATTTGGATAGGGTGACCGAAATCCAGCCCCACCAAGGCGTGTCAGAGGGTCGATAGCGAAACAGTCCTTCCCAACCAAAAGCCAGACCTTGTACACCCAAATAATAGGGTTGTAGTTCGGTGGTTACAGTATCGCCATCGTTGTAGGTGTCCACTTCCAAATCACGCACCACCAAATCTTGCATCCAACCACCAAAGACAGATGAATCAATGTGTAGTCCACCAGTGAGATTGGTTTCGACACCCAAAGAGGTTTGCCATGCCGACATGATATCCAAGTTTGGATTGCCAATCCCTTGGGCATATCGCTCTAGTGGTGGCAGTTGAGTATAGCGTCCGACAGCCCCTTTGAGGAGGTAGTCGTTTGGTAATTGTCGACGCACCGACAAGCGGGGTTCAGGTTCAAAACGGGTCTGGTCATCCCAACTGTAGGTGGCACCTCGGATGCCCAAGCCAACATACCACAGTTCACTTTGCCATTGGGGTTCAATCCAAACGGAGCCAACCATTTGCTGATCTTCGGTACGAATCTCCACAATGTCATCATAGTTGTCCACCGCAAAGGTTTCTTGGAAATCTTCTGCCACAAACCACCTGGTGGTCAATTGTCCGCCGGCAACGATTGCCGAACCGGGGCCCCATTGCGGCATGGTCCAGCGATCGGCTCGTCTGGCTACGATACTGGGACCTCCAACCCGACCTCGATACGGGCCTTGCCTCGATAGCCACCAAGCCCCTAAGAGATTTTGTTGTGATTCGGTACCACCAGCAATCCAAGTTTGATGAGAATGGCGACCATCGTTGTGTCGCCACAACAACCGCGTACGCCAAAATTGGTTGTCAATCCAATGCTCAGGGTTGTAGGAAAGATCAGCCTCTTCCCACTCCAAAGGGTCTGGTTCTCCATCTCCGTCGTAGTCATACCGTCCTTCAGAGAAGTACAAGGTGTCACGCGAAGCCAAGTACAGTAAACTGATTTCATCTGTTGTTGACACTTTATAGCGAACATCGGCAAATTGATCCCAGTATTGTGGTGCCAGATACGCGGCTTCGTAGCCTTGACCACCTGCCCGACGGGTGGCAATTTTACTGGCGGTTGATATCAAACCACCGACCCACGAATACCGACCTGCCATCCGTAACGTCCATTGGTCAGACAGCTTTTGTTCGAGAGCCAACCCACCATCGAGGAAATCGACCCGCAAGTGGGCTTTGGTACCTTCCGTAGGGTTGGTATCAGTTCGGACATTGACCACCGCTTGAGTCACTTCGCCATAGTTTGAGGGCATGCCACCGGGAAAGAATTCAATGTCATCAATGAACGAAGGGATGATTACCGAGCGACCGACCATGGTGTGAAACATGTAGGGGACTGGCATGCCGTCGACATAAAAGCCAGTGTTGATACCCTCTGCACCACGAACCACAATTGCTCCTTCGGCAACATTGGGTCTGGCAACACCCGGTAAACTTTGTAACGCCCGCACGGGATCGCCAAAGGTACCCGGCACTCTTTTTAATTCTTCACTGCTGATGACGTGTCGGGTGATGGCTTCTGTTTGCTGTTCTGATTCGACCACCATAAAGGAAGGGGTTTCCAATCGGATACGCATCGATATA
>CAKZLX010000069.1 GCA_937127265.1 uncultured Pseudomonadota bacterium | reverse complement strand
ATACGCTAATTATTGGTACTTTTGGTCATGGTTTAGTAGAAATTGATTTAGCCAATCGAACACAAAGACACATTCAATCAAATCGACTACAACCTTTAGGGTTACTGGATGATAACATCTGGAGTATGTATAAAGATTCCCGTGGGTTAGTTTGGATTGGTGCGGGAAATTCGCTCAATATTTTAGACAGTCGAAATTCTGCGATTAAGCATATTTTTGGAGGGCTAGATGAATCTAACGGACTACCCGAGAGAAAGGTCCATTCTGTCGCAGCATTGCCTGACTCGTTGGTTATTGCCAATGGTCAAGGTGAAGTCTATGGACAGACCGTGAATGCTGGTGTACACGCCTTTTACAACACTGGCAGTCGACTTTCAGGGCAAACCAATGTAACAGATGCTGATGTTTCGATGTTTCACAATACTGGATACAGTGGAAACAGTGCGCATTTCTTGTACTTTTGGTTGGCTGATGCTGACAATGATGGCATGGACGAGATTCTCTATTTCATGAACCAAAACTCTTTCTATGGTGACAATGCAGGAAATGCCGACAACAAGATTTGGGTTTTGGACGCCGACAGCAATCAAACTGGAGCAATGGATTCAAACATTGCCTTCAAGATTATTCCCCCTGAGATTGATGGGGTAACCGACATACAAAAGGTTGGAAATCGTCTGGTCTTTGGTCAAGGTGCCCATGGTTATGGCAGTGCCCAAAATGGTCGTGTCGATATTGTATCTACCCCGATCACCAGTGATACATCTTTGGAAAACATGTCTGATGCTACATTGACCGGTTCGAGTCAGTCCGCCTTTGGTTCAGCGATGTCCTTTGCAGACTTTGATCAAGATGGAACCACCGACACCGTCATTGGTGCCACTGCACAGGGTGGGGCAATCTATACCTATTATCAATCCCCATCTTCCTTTTCTGGAGTGGCATCAGGCTCTGGTCTTGCCGATACCAGTTTTGCATCTTCCTTTTCGATCTATGGGATTGGACACTCTTTGAAGGCGATGGGTTCGGTCAATGATGATGTACATCCCGAACTACTGGTTACCGCTTTGGGTGAATACGGTGGAGGCTATAAAGGTGAGGCTTACGTGGTTGATGGTCTGTGTTTGGACGGTACCACCTCCAATATCAATGCTGCCAGTTTGGTGAAACTCACTGGGGAAACCAATGCCGATCGTTTTGGATGGGCTTCGGGGACTGGGGATTTTAATGGTGATGGAAAGCCTGATGTGGTGATTTCAGCACCCTTCTTTATGCCCGATCCCAATGTGGGTCCGCAATATGGTCAAGATGGTAAAGTCTACGTGTGGTTGAGTGAGTAACAACTTAAGAACCAAAATACCGATAGTGTCCGACAACGTGGTGGTTGAACAAGATGTTTTCCACCACTTGACCGTTGCCAATGTTGTGAATCACCAAAGGTGTGCCATCAGCACTGGTTTGGTCGATCACAATACCGATGTGGTTGAGTCCAGTCGGTGAGCCTAACTTCCACCAGACGACGTCTCCCGGCTGGTCGTCGTTGGCGTTGTTGGTGATCGCCAGTGCTGTTCCCTGGTGTTTGAAAAATGTGCCAAGATTGGGAACACGTCGGTGATCAATGTTGCTATCAGGGCGTTTGATGTTGGGATACCGATTGGGATTGGCGATGATATCCTCATGGAGCAACTGTTGAAGATCAATCCCTACAGCCCGATAGGCTCGAATAACCACATCTGTACAGACACCAGTGTCCGCAGGCACATCACCCATGGGGTACGGAATTGAAACATAGTTTGAGACATAGCGTACTGAAGGGTTTTCCAGCGCTTGAGCACCTTGGGTGAGTGCAGTGGAAGTGGTGGGTACAGCCTCACTTTGTGCTATGGCCCACCAAATCCAGCAGAATGTCGAGAATAAAGTCATGCCTTTTCTATCGGCTAGTCATCGTGATACTGAACAGTTCAATTGCAGCCATTGTTGTTCCAACTGTTTGCTGTCCCTGTCCAACCCATGTTTTCAAAGATGGTGGTGACTTGATCTACATCAGTTTGACAGAGCCATTCGTTGTTGTAGACATAAAATAAACTGGTGATCATGTAACCATCTTCATCATAGGTCCCAATTTCTTCGCCCTCGCCAAAAGACGCTAGACTGACGGTCAGCCCCATCAAAGAGGTGAGGTCCTCACAGTCACTGATGTAAATACTGCCACCAATACTTTCCACTTTGTCAAAGGCGTTGAGGTCACTGACACCGATGTTGTTGAGCATCAAAGAACTACCGATGTAGGAGAGGTTGTTGATGCCTTGGATATCGGTCAAGGAATGACTGTTGCTGATGCTCAAGGTACCATCGACATATTGGAGGGACTCTAAACCACTGATGTCAACCAGGGCATCGTTGTAACTGATCAGCAGGCCATCGCCGACCGATAAAAGATTGTTTAAGCCATCGAGGGTCTGTAAAGTGGGGTTGTACATCACCCAAAGAGCACCAGTGACTTGTTCAAGGCTGTTTAACCCAGTGAGATCGGTTTGGTCGATGCCATCGATGTCCAAGTCTCCTTCAATGATCGCACAGCCAGCCACATTGGCAAAGTCAGCATTGGTTTCCACCACGAAATCCCCAGTACAGGTTCGTCCACAGCCTTCGGTTACCCATGGATTATTGTCATCACAGTCAGCATCGGCGGTGACTCCATCTCCATCGGCATCGGTGCTTGATGAGTCTGACTCTGATCCAGTGGATTCTTCTTCGGTGGTCTCGGTTGAACCATCGTCAGCCGGTTTGGTATTATCAGGTTCAATCATACAGCCAGTTAGGCTCAACAGTAGTGTTCCAATCATCATCGCTCCTTGATCTTGTATCTGCTTGTGATACGAACAGCCTAGATCATAGCACAGTCCAATTGGAACCTCCTAGTTGAATTTGTGGTGGGATTATTTGATGTAGTACTTTTGGGTACTGACTTCATCAAACACAAATGTGCCACCTTCATCGACATCCAAGTCATATTGAATGAACAAAGGGTCGTTGTCTGGCTGAAAGGAACCGGTTTCCAAGTCCAATTTGGCCAACAACCATGAATCACTGGCTTCAAAGAAAGCAACCCGTTCTTTAGAATCGACACCCAGTAAGTTCCAAGTATCCGTGTGCCAAGAGTTGAGGACGGTGTGGTTGTGAATGAGGGTGGTTTTTTGTTCAGTATCTACCAAAGAAGAACCGTTGCGCAGTTGGATGGTTTTACGTACAGGATCGGCTTTGGAAAAAGCGGTGAGACTTTGTCCGATGACTGCATTTTTTGTTGACTTTCTAGTGATAGATGAGTGTTTGCGTGCCATGATAGACTCCGTTGTTGTGTTGTATCTATATACTATACACTAAACGGAGGATTGTCTTTTGTTCGGACAGAATATGTCTGTTTTTGGATCAGTCAAAACGCAAATAGGTGTAGGAATCCAAACAACCATCGTAGAAGTCTATCAATCTGATGCCTTCACGGGGCACGATATTGCCTTCGGCGATCGCTTGATCGATGGTCCGCTTGATCAAGGTAGACATCATTTGTGGGGTGTACTGCATTTGCGTGAGCACTTCTTTGGCGGGAAAGCCTCGAATGATCTCTTCAATATAGAAATCTTTGGGATCATCATCGTAACTGTAGACATGTACCTCGTTGGTTCGACCAAATAAATTATGCATATCACCCATCACGTCTTGGTAAGCACCTGTGAGGAAGATCCCGATATAATAAGGCTGATCTTCTTGGAGTGGATGTACTGGCAAAATGTTCGATATTCCATCTTCGGTCACAAATTGTGATATCTGGCCATCACTGTCACAGGTAATGTCGACCAAAGAAGCCATCTTGGTGGGCTCTTCATCCAGTCGATGAATTGGACATACCGGAAGCAATTGACCAATAGCCCAGGCATCGGCAGTCGATTGAAACACCGAGAAATTACAGAGATACTGAGAAGACAAACGTTCCTGCAACTTTTCCAAACCATCTGGAATATCTTCGACCTCTTTGAGACGACCATTAATTTTGTGACAGACCTGCCAGTATAAGGTTTCCACTTTGGCTTTTTCTTCTAAGGAAACCACACCCAGTGTAAAGGCATGAAACAATTCTCGTTTCAACTGTTCCGCATCGTTCCAAAGGGCTTGGGCATCTTTGTGTGGGTCACTGAGTAAAGAACGCATTTGTTGCAACAAAAGCGACTCTCCTTCTTTTTCAGTGGTGTCGATACCGGCATTGCTGTTGTCAATCTCATCAAAGACATGGGTGATCACACAAGAGTGATGCGCAGTAATGGCTCGACCACTTTCGGTCACCAGACTTGGATGAGCGATGCCAGCATTGTCACAAATCCGTTTGACGGAGTCGACAATGTCATGGACATATTCTTCAATTGAATAGTTGCGCGAAGAATCACAGACCGAACGTGACCCGTCATAGTCCACACCAAGTCCACCACCCAAGTCCAAGTATTCAAGGTTGGTACCCATTTTGGAGAGTTCCGTAAAAATTCGTCCAGCTTCGGCGAGTGCATTCTTAAAAGCCCGAATGTCTGGTACTTGCGAGCCAATGTGAAAGTGCAACAGTTTGACTTGCTCAAGCATATCTTCTTTGTTTAGGTACTGTACCACCCGTACCAAATCAGAGGCTGTCAGACCAAACTTGGCGCGATCGCCACTGGATTTTTCCCATTTTCCCAATGATTTGGAGGTCATTTTCATTCGCAAACCAATCAACGGTTTGACATTCATTTCTTTGGCGATCTTGACCAATAGAGGCAACTCATGAAATTGTTCGATCACCACGATGATTTGCCGATTCAATTTTCGTCCGAGCATCGCCAAACGCATGTAGTCTTCATCTTTGTAGCCATTCAAAATGGTGAGAGCTTCGGGGTTGGTGTTGTAAGCCAGTACACTCATCAGTTCTGGTTTGGATCCGGCTTCTAGTCCAAAGGCATAGGCTTGTCCAGCATCCACAATCTCTTCGACCACTTCGCGCATTTGGTTGACTTTGATCGGATAGACACCACGGTATTGTCCTTGGTAATTGAGGCGAGCAATCGTTTCTTGGAAAATCGAATTGAGGTTTTGGACCCGAGATCGCAAGATGTCGTGAAAACGGATGACAACCGGTAAATCAAGATTTTGGGTTTTGATTTCTTCAATGACTTCCAAGATGGATATCTCAACACCATTTTGCACACCGTCTGGTTGTACAACCAAATGTCCTTGCTGGTTGATACCGAAATAGCCGTCACCCCAACTGTCGATTTGGTAGCGTTCTAGCGCATCTTCTTTGGTCCAAGTGGATTCTGTTGTCATGATGCCCCCAATAATAATAAGATTTCACGAATCACTTTGGCTGCAAATACATCACTGTTGCCGGTGGGATCAATTTCGGGAGAGAGTTCTACAACATCTGCCCCCACAAAATTCTTGTCTTTGAGAATCTTCATCAAGGAAATGAAGGAGTGAAAGTCTTCTCCACCTGCCTCTGGAGTTCCAGTCCCCGGAAGGTAGCAAGGATCGAAATAGTCCAAGTCTAGCGTTAAGTAGATTGGTCGGTCTGCGGAAATGTTGCGAACCCGTTCTAAAAATTGGTGGCGAGATGTACACAAGGTGTTTTCTTTTCGCATCCACTGATACTCATCTTTGGTACCTGAACGAATACCGTATTGGATCAAACTGTGCTTTGGTCCAAAGTGATCCAAGGCACGACGGATGATTGAGGCGTGAGAGTGATGATAGCCCAAGTATCCATCCCGTAAGTCAGCATGGGCGTCGAGGTGGAGTAATACCAAGTCTGGGTAAGACTCCAAGTATCGACGAATGGGCGCATAGGAAACCGAGTGCTCACCACCAATTAACAGTGTTCGAACACCGGTTTGTTGTAAATCCATATCAAAGGCTGCTAAAAACTGATCGGTTGCCCGTTGCCAGTCTTGTTCACCTTGTTCATCGAGATTCTGTAGATTGCCTAGATCGTAGTAGGTGGGTAAATCTTCAGTATCCAAATCCAGATAGGGCGAGTAGGTTTCAATCCCATCAGAAATGATACGACAGGCATTGGGACCATTCACTGTACCTTTGCGAAAACAAGCCGTTCCATCAAATTCAAACCCTAGTATGTGTACACGATGAGAGTGTATGCTGTCGGTTTTTTGTGCGCCATC
>CAKZLX010000068.1 GCA_937127265.1 uncultured Pseudomonadota bacterium | reverse complement strand
TCCACATAGGATGTGGGCGCAACACAAGCTTCAACAGTATTGTTCGACACCCCGTAGCCATCACCATCTTGATCGTAATAAAAAGTGAGTTCAACGCCTTCATCAATTGCACCGTCACAATTGTTGTCCACCTCATCGCAAACCTCAATGCCGTTGGGAGAAATAGTGGCATCCAAGTCATTGCAATCATTATTTTGGGAAATGAAAGATGGCGGTGCGGTACATCCTGTGGAGGTGACGGTGTCTAAACCAAATCCGTCGCCATCGGCATCTAAATACCAGACGGGTGCATTTTGCAAGCCACTATCCTGATCATCCGTTTGTCCATTACAATCATTGTCTACACCATCACAAACTTCTGTACCAGAGGGGTAGGCCACAGCACTTTGATCATTACAGTCAGTCGCATCCACCACATAACCACTGGGTTGTGTACAGGTTTCCAAAGATTGATTGACATCACCATAACCATCACCATCGGCATCCAAATACCAAACGGTTCGATCGACAGCATCGTCATCAACCACCTCATCACAATTGTTGTCAATTCCATCACACAATTCATTCACATTGGGCGCTATCGAAGGATCAAGATCATCACAATCACCACCGAGTGTTACGTATCCGGGAAGTGACATACAGGTTTCCACTGCCGACTCGAGATCTCCATAACCATCACCATCAGCATCTTGATACCAGATTTGTAAATCGGCATCATCAGCCACCCCATCACAATTGTTGTCAATTCCATCACAAAATTCGACTGCTTCTGGAAAAATCAGGGGATCGGTATCATCACAATCGGAATTGTTGAGGGTGTAACCTTCGGCGAGTTCACACAACAACGCAGGTTGGTCAGGATCACCATAGCCATCCGCATCGGCATCGACATAAAAGGTGTCTCCCACCCCCTCATCAATCTCCCCATTGCAGTTGTTGTCGATGCCATCGCACGCTTCGTTGTTACCGACAAACATATTGGGATTGCTATCATCACAATCGGAAGCAGAGGGTACGTATCCTTCTGGGCGACTGCAAAACTCTCCACTAATTTCTGGATTACCAAAGCCATCTCCATCTTCATCTAGGTAAAATACTGATTGGACACCTTCATCAATTTCCCCGTTGCAATTGTTGTCAATACCATCACATATCTCTTCAACACCAGCATGAATTTGCGCATTTTGATCATCACAGTCTTCATCAGAAAAGTATCCGTCCCCATCAACATCATCCAAAACCACCTCATTTTCGACAGGTTTGTCTTCAGCCACAATGGTATTGGACTCACAGGCTATCATCAAAACGGTCACTATCATCAATCGCATCAGGCTCTCCAGTTTGGCTCATCATACCAAATTGTAGCATCTTTTTCTGCAAGGAACTGAATAGGATAGTATGGTTGCCATTCATCGATTTAGACGATACGGTAAGACTGGTAAAATAAAAGACAGATCTCCCCAAATTTCCACGGAGTAAACATGTATCATCTGTTACTGGGATTGAGTGTCTCGGCATGGGCTGAAGAATCAACTTCCGACACTCCCAATGTCGAAATTCCTTTTGAAAAATATGAACTGTCCAACGGTTTGGATGTGATTTTAAGTGAAGATCACTCTGTCCCCTTTGTGCAAGTCAACCTTTGGTATGACGTTGGTTCAAAAGATGAAGAGCCAGGAAAAACAGGCTTTGCCCACTTGTTTGAACACTTGATGTTTCAAGGCTCTGCCAATCACGACACCGAATACTTCGCCCCCTTGCAACCGATTGGTGCACAGGTCAATGGAACCACCAATTTTGATCGCACCAACTACTTTGAAGGTGTACCCAGTGAATACTTGCCACTAGCCCTCTGGTTAGAAAGCGATCGCATGGGTTATCTGTTGCCAGCATTGAGCGAAGATAAACTCACCAATCAACAAGATGTTGTTCGTAACGAACGTCGCCAACGGTATGAGATTCGCCCCTACGGTATGGTGTGGGTTTGGTTGTTTGAAAACCTCTATCCTGAAGGGCATCCCTACAACATCCCAACAATCGGAAAACACGAAGACATTGAAAATGCCAACATGGATGATGTGCAATCGTTTTTCAAAAAATGGTACGTACCCAACAATGCCTCCTTGGTCATCTGTGGTGATTTTGATCCTGCTGAAGCCAAAACCTTGGTCGAACAGTACTTTGGCGAAATCCCCCGTGGTGAAGATGTTTCTTCGTTGCGAGACATCGAACCAGCGGTACTCGACAGCGAAAAGGTCATTTACAAAGAAGACCCCCGGGCTCCACAATCGAAGGTGTTTGTGGCTTGGTTGACACCCAAAATGATGGGTGAAGGCGATGCTGATTTGGATGTCTTTTCCTCGATTTTCGCTGAAGGTACCGATAGCCCCTTGGTTCAGTCTTTGGTCTATGATAAACAAGTCGCTCAAGATGTCGAAGCATTTCAATACAGTGCTCGCCTACAAGGCCAATACATCATCTCAGCAACCGTTGCCGATGGTCACACTACCGAAGAGGTCGTTGCAGCCATTGATGAAGCACTTGCCAATATCAAAAAAGATGGCGTCACTGCAGAGCAAGTCAACATCTCCAAATTGAACTGGGAAAAACGATTCTATCAAAATCTGCAAACCATCAATCGCAAGGCCGATATCCTCAACAATTACAATACAAACATGGGTGATCCTGGTTTTGTACAAAAGGACTTGGAGCGCTATCTTGCCGTCACTCCAGAGAGTATCTCCAAAGCGATGAACAGTTACCTACACCAAGACAAACGAGTGGTGTTGCACATTACCCCACCGTCACCCGAAACGTCTGAAGATACCACAACGGAGGGCAAATAATCATGATGTCCCAACTTTTATTGCTCAACACATTCATAGCCTGTGGTCCCAAAGATGCCCCAGTGGAAACGGCTACTCCAGTGGAAACACCCACACGGAAATACAGTGAAAAACCAACGCCACTAGAGGCCCCCAGTTTCACCCTGCCCCAACTAGAACGCGGTGAACTCTCCAACGGTATCCCTGTCTTGGTTTCTAACAATAATGAAACGCCTTTGGTCACGGTGCAAATCGTATTCAATGCCGGTGAGTGGAATACCCAAAACCCACAAGTTGCCAACGCAGCAATGGATATGCTCACGGAAGGCGCTGGTGACTATGATGCTGCGGGACTCAGTGCTGAACAAAGACGTTTAGCGGCTTCCTTGTCGTCCTATGCCGGCTTAGATGGTAGTACCATTGGCCTCTCTTCTCTGGTCAAGAATCTATGACTTGATCCTCAAAAGTTTGATCAGTGGAGAAAACTCTATATTCAACGCAGTGAAGAAAACTTGTATTCACAGATCGAATTGCTTTGAGGTATTTGGTTACGATGTCATGATAGACTCGAACTTGAAACCATGGCTTATTGAAATCAATCTTTCACCTTCATTGGCATGTGATAGCCCATTGGATTTTGAAATCAAGTCAAATTTGATATCAAATACCTTCAATTTAAT
>CAKZLX010000067.1 GCA_937127265.1 uncultured Pseudomonadota bacterium | reverse complement strand
TCATGCGCATCGACTCGGATACCCTCTTTGCCAACCACGGTAAATTCATTCTTGGCTGTTAATGGAGGCTTTTTGGGTATCGGTTGTCTTGAAGCGGATTCAATCAACTCACCGTAGGACAGTTGCTCCTTGGTATCAAGGTTGTGTATCGCGCCTTGTTTGGCAAGGCATTTCTCCGTTGGCACCTGCCAAATCTCAGCGGCGGCGGAACGTAACATTTCACGGGCGGTGGCGGCTGCACGACGGATCGGTGTAAAAATGGTAGCAGTTGAAGTGGAACCACCGGTCAGTTGCATCCCAAAACCGGCTTTATAGGCTTGATAAGCCTTCACTTGCTCAAGAGGTACCCGCAATTCTTCAGCAGCCAAGGTTGTCGAAGCTGTCATAATACCCTGACCCATCTCGGACTTGTTCATCGCCAGCACAATCTGGCCATCAGGGTGAATACGCAAAAACAGATTTGGTTCAAAGACACCTTGTTGGGTAAAAACAATGGCAAGATCTTTGGGACGAATCGATTGACACCCACTGCTAGTGACGCCTAATAACAAGCCTCCACTGGCACCAAAGGTTTGCAGAAAGGTTCTACGGTTCATCCGAGCCCTCCCAATCTTTTGCCATGACTTCAGCGGTTCGCTCAATCGCTCGACGAATTCTAGGATAGGTTCCACAACGACAGAGGTTAGCCGACATCACGGCATCGATATCAGTGGCGGACACCAAGCCTTTGCGTTGAATAATCAGTCCCAGTGCACTCATAATTTGTCCCGACTGGCAGTATCCACACTGGGCAACATTTTCTTCGATCCAAATCTGCTGGATTAGGTGTGGTGTACCATCTGCCTCTATAATACCTTCAATTGTGGTGACTTCTTTGCCCTCCACCACGGAGAGTGGCGTCACACAAGAACGCCTCGACTGTCCATTGACGTGGACGGTACAGGAACCACACAGAGACTTCCCACAACCAAACTTGGTACCGGTCAACCCCAACTCTTCTCGCAAAACCCATAACAGCGGCACATCTGGAGGAACCTCCAGTTCCCTTTCCACACCGTTTACGATTAACGTACTCATTGCTCCCTCACTGTTCAGCGTATTCCATACGTGGTTGATAGCCCAGCAACTGTGGTACTTTGATACTGATACCAAACTGCTGTAGGGTATCTTCTCCCCAGACATTGAAGCGATAATATCCAGCAAAGACACCGAAGTTCATCGACAAACGACCATACCCACCCACACGAGTAATGTCCGACAGGTTACTCGACACTGCCAATCCACCATCGACATTCAACATCAACACCCCAACTTTTGGACCAATCGAAGCAACCACATTCTGTTGGGTCGTGTCATAAAACAAATCACTTTGCACCCCCAACAATCGATTGCCTTTCACCGTAGACAGCCCGGTTTCCAATCCAACAAATCCACCCCAATCATCGGATACAGCCCCGCCAGTCGTCCCGCCTATACTCCAAAAAGTCTGTGGTTTTGCACCCACCACAAACGGTTCTTCTACCGACTGGGCAAAGCCAACACTGATCAGCCACCAGATAAGTCCCATCTATACTCCAAGATTACACTCTTAGACTATCACCGAGTTTTGATAGGGAGACAAGTCTCCAGACCACTCTATTGTGAACCAAGTGGTTACAACACCCACTGCAACAACGCCAATACCACCATTGAACCAACCAAGGCTGCCACAAAGTGCTGGGTAAGCATCGGAATCTCAACCTCCATCGGCATGTCATTCTCTGCTTCTGCCACTGGTGAGTCAGTATACTGAGTCCACTCATCCGGTAAGGGATTTCCAGTCGTGTGGGATAAATCACCCGACTCCTCATCCCAATTGACCAATTGATCCGGTCTTTTGGCTTTCTCGACGGGTGGTCTTACAGGTTGAGGTGGCTGGGGACTTTCTTCGGTTTTATCATCGAACAACAGTTCGTCACTGACTTTTGGACTTTGTTTTTGTTCTTCTG
>CAKZLX010000066.1 GCA_937127265.1 uncultured Pseudomonadota bacterium | reverse complement strand
AGAATTCAAGGCTTATTTTGGATACACAACCTTTTCTCAACACAAAGGCTCCAATCAAACCAAAGCCCAAGAAGGTTTGGATATGATCCTCCAAGTCACCAAAGACAATGAAGAACAAGAGGTCAAACTCGATTCTGCTTGGGTACTGCTGGCCAAAGCCTACCGTGAGAGTGGTGACAAAGAGAAAGCCTTACGTGCCATCACTCGTGCCCTCAAAATCAAACCCTCCAACAGTGATGCCCAACGCGAACTGAAACGTATCCGTGGTCAAGAACCTGGAGCTAAGAAAGGAAGCAAGGGTGTCAAGGAAGAAAAGAAAGGCGGATTTTGGTCAAAACTGTTTGGTGGTAAATAATTTTATCGCCAATCTACAGAATCTGTACGAATAAGACTATAGAGGTAGTGGTCCAAATAGCGGTCTGCAATCTTTTCCACACGACGAAGTACACCTTCTCTGGTAAACCCTAGCCGCTCTGGAATGCTCCAACTCCGTTTATTCTCTGTTGCAGCACGGATTTCCAGTCGTTCTAGACCCAACTGATCAAAACCATATCGACACAAGCACTTCGTGGACTGGGTCATCAGACCTCTACCGGTTGCCTGAGCGCTCAGCCAGTAACCAATATTGGCTACAAAGTCCCCAGACGTAAACCGTAACCCTATCAAGCCCACCAATTGATCTTCGAACGTGATGCCACAGTGCAAACCATTCTGTTCGGCGTGTTGTCTTTCTACCATCTCTAAAAATGCTCTACTGTCATCCACAGACTGTGTGCTATCTACCCAAGGTAGCCACTGCGATAAATATTCTCTATTTTGTTCAACCAAAGCAAATACCTGTTGAGCATCGGATGATTGTAACTGTCGAATGTAGGTTTCTGAATCTATATTCAATCGCATCGGTTCACTTTGTTAGATGTTACTCTTCGAGCATTTCTTCCGCCCAAACCTTATCAAAATAATCAATACATTGACGTACATACACTCGTTTTTCCAAATAAGTGCCAAAGAAAAACGAACGCTTGAAACCATAGGTGATGATATCCCGTAACAATTTAGGGGTAAATTCAAAGTGCTCCAAGGCCAAGGCATACTCATCGGTCACCGTAGTGTGAGATACCAATCGATTATCGGTGCACAGAGAAACCGACATTTTATGAGCCAACATTTTACCAAAGTGATGATCAGCAATCGAAGTGATTTCAGGGTTGGTTTGCATATTGGATGAAATACACACCTCAATGGTCAACCGTCGATTGGATACATAGCGAATTAGGGACTCCACATAGGCTTCCTTGTCTTTCACTTTTTTAGTGCGAATTTTATCGGGTGAAAACAGGTGATAGCCATGTCCTAAACGATCGGCATAGGAAAAATTGATCGCCTCAAAGATACTTTCAGGACCAAAAGCCTCTCCAGCGTGTACGGTTTTCATCAAGAAATGTTGGTGGGCATACTCAAAAGCCAGTTTGTGGTGTTTAGCCGGATAGCCATCTTCTTGCCCCGCCAAATCAAAACCAACAATCGGTAAGTTCAGAGCATCTCGACAGCGAACAGCCTCTTTGACCAGTTCCAACGAAGCCAATCCAAAGATGTCTTTTTCTTTGGTTTGGGTAAACATCTTGCGAAAATTTCCGTACCAACCGGGTATATGTTCATTAAACATCCGCAAGGCACAGACAATAATCCCAAAGTGAAATGGTGGCTGCTCTCCCGACCTGATTTGTTCTTCGGCATTGTACTCCTCTTTTGCCTGTTGTAAACCACCACAGACCGCTTCTAAAATCTGTTGAAGCGAAAGTCCCTTGGCAGTGTGCAAAAACGGAGCAAAGCGAACCTCAATATAGCGCACACCTTCCTGAATGTTGTCCCAAGCCAATTCGTAAGCCACACGATGTAAAGCTTCGATAGTTTGCATTACCCCACAAGTATAGGCAAACCCTTGTAAATACTCACCCAAGTCACGATATTCCGCTTTAAAAACGGTCTCCTTCAGGCCTTCAGGTGTATCTGATGGCAAAGTAATCCCCTCTTGTTTTGCCAATTCAATCAAACTTTCCAGCCGCAAAGATCCATCTAAATGAACATGTAGATCGGTTTTGGGTAAACGAGATAATAAACTTTTGGGCACTTTCATGTTTCTCTCCAACGGAAAAATCGACAAATCGTTCTTTGTTCGCTATTCTATGGTATTGATCAAATTTTGCAAGACCATCCACAGGAGTTTTCTGTGATTAAATACTTGGGCTCCAAACGTACATTGCTTGCCACCATCGAACAAGTCATGGCGATGATTCCAAACAACCACTCGATTGTAGACCTCTTTTCCGGCACTTCTAGGGTTGGTCACCACCTCAAAAAGTCTGGCTACCAAGTCTTTTCCAATGACCTCAATACCTACGCCTATGCTCTTGGCACCTGTTATGTCCAAGCCGACCTCGATAAATACTCATCAATTGTACCCCCAATTTTGAAACAAATGCAAGCCCTACAACCATACACCGGCTATTTCACCAAAAACTTTTGTGAAGATGCTCGTTTCTTTCAACCTAAAAATGGACAAAAAGTCGATGCGATGCGTGACTGGATCGAACAACAGTCTTTTGATTGGGAGTTAAAGTCAGTGTTATTGGTTGCGCTGATGGAAGCAGCAGACCGCGTAGATTCAACCTGTGGTTTACAAATGGCCTATCTCAAAAAATGGGCAGGACGATCTTTTCATGATCTCGAATTGCGGATGCCAGAATTGCACAATTCACAAAAAAATCGACCCTGCAAATCCTATCATGGAGATGCACTGATCAACGCCAAGAAAATCTCAGCAGACGTAGCCTACCTCGATC
>CAKZLX010000065.1 GCA_937127265.1 uncultured Pseudomonadota bacterium | reverse complement strand
GGCAATGCAAGCCCATCTTCACCTTTGAGTTCACCAATCGTGGCATTAAAAGGACAACCCGCTTCTTTGGCTTGTGCGGCTTGAACGGGCACCCCTTTTGGAAAATACAGTCGCTTCCCTAAATCGCTCATCAAGGTCAGGGCCGCAGGGTGTTCGGTTTCAAGTATTGCGTTTAATTTTTTTTCCATGCCAACCTCATATCTGAGTATCGTCCAGATTTCCACTTCCAAAGCATCAATTAAAAGAATTCTACCACAACGCCCGGCAGCCATACACCAACAATCGTTTGGGCATGAAAGAGCCAAATCAAAGTCGCCAATGCCAAAAATGGACCAAAAGGAAGAGCCATCTTCCAACCTTTCCCTTGCAAGACCCCAATCGGAACACCCACACACACCGCCAATACTGCTGATGCCAAAAAGATAAAAGGGAGTGCTGGCCATGGCCCAACCATCGCACCAATCAACAACAACAGTTTCACATCTCCCCAACCCATGCCTTCATATTTACGAATGAGCAACCACAACAAGGCAATCGCTCCCAAGGTTCCACCACCAAAGAAGGCACCCAGCACCGATGCTTGCCAACCAACCCCCATATCAGAACCCCAAAGTTCCAACAACCACATGCCACCAATGGCAAATGGGGCAGCATAAATACTCAAAGAATCGGGAATGATGTAATACTTCAAATCAATAAAGGATTCGGCCACCAATGCCGAAATGAAACAAAAGTACAACAGAAAACCAAAAAGGTTGGCGCCTGTAAAATCCCAAGTGTTCACAAAAATGTGGTCAAACAACAGCAGCGCAAACAAGCCCATCATTAATTCAATGGTCGGATACAAAGAAGAAATCGGTGTTTTACAGTCTCTGCATTTACCCAAAAGCCAAAACCAAGCCAGTACAGGCACATTGTCATAGGGACGCACAGGGTTACCACAATGTGGACAATGACTTCCAGGATGAACGATACTGCGACCTTCGGGCAATCGACCAATCACCACATTTAAAAAAGAGCCCACCATTGTGCCAAACACAAAGGCAAATCCAGCAAAAACAACAAAGGGATTGATCATTCTAAAGGTCTCGGTCAACGAATGTCTTTACGATTAAAGAGCATCACTGCCAACAACAATACCACGACTGAATACACCACGCCATATCCTGTAGCCGACCAGACCTGTCCCCACGGTATCGACCGCTCATGTACCGACAATTCACGGATACTCAACAGTTCAAAATTGGGCACCACCCAATAAATAAAATGGACCACCTGTTCCAAAAAGAGCGAGTCTGATTTGGAACCCAATAACCACAAGTCGTCCGCCAAGTGACCAATCACAAAAATGGAAATGGTAAACGCAGAGGCGGTGGTGGGTGCTGAATAGGTCGAAAACAAGGTAGCCCAAGCCGTCAACAGCATCAGTTCAACCATCAACATACCTATCGACACAAAAAATATTGGACTGGGAATGTCTTGCTGAAACAACATCAATCCCACATACATCACCGACAACAGAGCCATCTCCACCCAAATCGTCAGGTTAAGACCAACATATTTACCGAAAACAAACTGCCATCGCGCCATCGGTTTAGAAAGAATGGTGTAAACCGTTTTCTTTTCCAACTCTTTCCAAATGATGGAAATTCCCAAAAACATGGCAATCAAAGAGGCAAACAGATCAATCCCCCCTTCGGCAATTGAGCGCACCACTTTTTCTTGATCGCCCAAGGTGACATCCTTGAGCACCAAAGAAGCACAGACCGTCACCACAGCAAAGAAAAATATCGAATGCAACACCCGATCACGAACGGCCTCACGAAAGGTATTGAGTGCCAATGTCCAAATCACCATCATGCCAGCACCCCAAGTGTATTGGTATTGGAAGAGGTATGTGGAGACTTTTCCAGCACCATATCGACAAACAAGTCCTCTAAACTTTTGCGTTCTTGATGGACATCCACAATGGTTATTTTCTGAACGTTATCTCGTAAAAACAAGGCAAAGTCAGACTTTGCCAACACCAATGTCCACAAGTCGGCTTTGGCGGTTGGTTGTTGGTCAGTCGGTAGGTTCAATGATTCGACTGGGTAATCCTCTACCATCTGAAATGTACAGACCATACGACTGTCCGCCGCGGTCACCAAATCAGCAATGGCACCCATGCTGCGAATTTCCCCTTTGACCAAGATGGCGACCCGTTGGCAAATGGTTTCTACATCGGACAACACGTGTGAACAGAAAAACACCGTACGCCCCGCCTGTTTTTCTTCCAAGATGATGTCACGAACCATCGCCCGACCAACTGGATCCAATCCACTCATCGGTTCATCCAACAAAATCACGTCAGGGTCGTGCAACAAGGTTTGACACAGACCAACGCGTTGCAACATCCCCTTTGAGTACTTACCCAAGGCAACATCGGCAAACTGGGTCATCTCAACACGCGCAAGCAAGGACTGAATCCTATCGGTTAACACTTGACCTTTCATACCAAACAAGGCTCCATAGAGCCGTAAGACCTCTTTGGCAGTCAGGTGGGTGTAGAAATAGGGTCGCTCTGGCAGAAAACCCAAATGTTCACGGGAACGGGGATTGGAACAAGAAATCCCATTGATAAACGCGTCTCCAGAAGTAGCACTTTGCAAGCCTGCTAGAACCTTGATTGTACTTGTTTTTCCAGCACCATTCGGGCCAACAAAACCAAAGGACTCTCCTTGCTCTACTGTCAAACTAATACCTTTGACAGCCTCAAACTGTCGCATCCAAAAACCGGTTCGGTAGTGTTTACGAAGATTGTCAAGACGGATTGCGCTCATTCTTTTGCTCCCATTTCTCTTTCCAACACTTGGCTTCTTCTGGTGGATATTCCCCTGCCGAACGCCAGTTGCACTTGGTACATAACGGTCCACTATCCGCAAATCGCCCCTCAATCTGAGCCAGTCGCCAAGCATTCATGGTTGGAGAATTCCAAATGGCGTCCAAGGACTGTTCGGTGAGGTTACCAATCTTATTGACCAAATGTTCATCCAAACAGCAAGTGGTGACATCCCCATTGACTTGCACCATTGGAGTCGACCACAGTCCTGCACACGGAGGACGGTTTTGATTGTCTGACTTTGATGTCGGCATAGAATCTCCTCTTCAAGGTCTACATTCCTTTATCATCTGAAAACAAGGTCGATGAATATTCCAACCATATTCATCTGTATATCACATCTGGCCCTCATACAGATAACCTGATGTTCAAACTAGAAAATGTATCAAAAGTAAAGAGCGTTCCGTTGTTTGACACGTAAACAGGAGCACACATGTTACAGATACTATTGTTAACCAATTTAACACATGCCAAACCGATCCTATCAGAGATCACACCGAGGGCAGTTCGGGTACTTCCTGTGCTTGATCACGGGTTGTTTTACGTGATGCAAAATTCATCCATTTGGCATTGATCAATCGGTGGTGTGGGTAGTACCTTGATTTGTAGTTGAGGTGTGAGCAATCTTCAACATAGAGTCCCAAATAATAAAAGCGCATGTGCTGGGCTTTCATCCACTCAATTTCAAACAAGGCAGAAAAGGTTCCCAAAGAACGATCGTCATAATCCGGATCAAAATAAAAATAGACACTGGAAATATCTTGTTTACCAAAATCCAAAATGCTGACACCAATCAGTTTGTCATCCAGCATGTATCGAAATTCACGAGTATCCATACAGGTCGTGGTGAGCCAACGCTCGTATCCAGAACGGGTATAGGCACGTTCATTGGTACTGAGGCCCCGTTCCAATTTGTGACGATTGAACAGTTTCAACTTTTCGCTGGAGAATGTAGCGGGGGCGGTCAACACACGAACATCCTTGTTTTTACGTAAGATCCGACGTTGAGATTTTGAGGGACGGAATTCTTGTACCGGTACACGAATGGGTTCACAAGCCTTGCAACTGGGACAATCCATCCGATAGACCATCCGACCGACTCGACGATCACCACCATCTAACGAGGCATCTACCTGCGTTGCAGTCATGTCAGCAAACTGATACCGCAACGGAGAACGTTGGCGCTTGCCCTCTAAATAGGAGCAGGAATCAATCCCATCGTAGACAATCTGTTCGTTTTCGTGGGGTGTATAGGGTTTTGACATGATAGATTTCTCCGAGTGCACTACATTGATACATGTATCAACGAATCATATTCCAAATTCAGACAGCACCTTGTAAGGTATACCATGCAAACCATTGAATGCCACATTGAAAATGAGATCGCCACCATCACCTTAAACCGTCCTCAAAAAGCCAACGCCTACACCCAATCGATGTTGCGTATACTGGATAATTTCTGGACAAACATCGAACAGCAGGCACGTTTTGCCATCATCCAAGCCAATGGAGAGAAGGCTTTTTGTGCAGGGGCCGATTTATTGGAAATGACTCAGGCTCGTGCCGAAGATGCCCTCGACCTCTTTTCACAACGGGTTTTCAATCGAATTGCAACCTCTCGAGTGATGAGCATTGCCGCCATTCAAGCCCCTGCTCTCGGGGGTGGATTTGAATTGGCATTGGCTTGTGATTTACGAGTAGCCACGAGAAACACTTGGTTTTCCTTTCCAGAAGTTAGCAAAGGACTTATCCCTGCTGCAGGGGGTTGTACTCGGCTCAGCCAGTTGGTTGGAACATCGATTGCCAAAGGTGTGATTTTAGGTCGACAAAAAATCACCGCTCCCCAAGCCTTGCAGTGGGGATTAATTCACCGCATGGTTGAGAAGCCACAGTTCGATGCTTTCCAGTGGGCAAGCAATCTACTTACCGATAGTCCACTAGCACAACAATTGGCCAAAGAAGTCCTCTCAGCACCCTCTTTGGAAAAAGAACGTCTAGCCGAGGCCATCTTGTACGAACGGAAAAACAATCGGTCACAAAAAGATGCTTAGTCTACATTCATATTACGAATGTGAATGATCATGGTCGTGGTCGTGATGATGATCATGATCGGTAGCGTGATGGTTGAGATCGGTCGAATGGTGGACTTCAATTGTACAATGCTGCAACGGAACAGATGCACACAATGCTTCTTTGTATACATTGGGAGACTGTGGAGATGACGACACCACTGAAAGCACACAGCAATGTCTTCCCAACCCCATATCCCAAACGTGTAAATCCAAAATCTCAACATCCTCTACATGGGAAAAATGGTGTCGGACTTGCTGTTCCACTTGGCGATCGGGTAAGGCACTCAACAATATCCAACCGGTGTCTTTTATCAGGGATACGGCCCATCGAATGATGATCACACCACCGACCACCCCCATCAACGGGTCGAGTACCCACCAGTCAAACTGTTGTCCCAAAAAGAGTGCTACAATCGCCAGCACCGAAGTGAGTGCATCGGCGATCACATGCAAATAGGCTCCCCGTAAATTGTGGTCTTTCCCCTCAGTCGACTTATGATCGTGACCATGATGATCATGTCCGTGGTGCCCTGCCGATTCATCCTGACTCAACAACCATGCCGACAATAAATTGACCACCAAACCAATGATTGCCACCCACATCGCGGTACCAAATTCTACATCTGCTGGGTCTAAAACATGATGAACAGATTCACCAGTGACCAATACCCCCGCCACAAACAAGGCAATCGCTGAGGCAAAACCCGTTAGTGCAAAAACCTTGCCAGTACCAAAAGAAAAACGGGGGTCATCATCGTATTTTCTGGCAAAAGAATACCCAAACAAAGTCAAACCCAACGCACCAGCGTGAGAAGCCATGTGCCAACCATCTGCGGTGAGCGCCATCGACTTGGTCCACCAGCCGACCAAGAGTTCTACCACCATCGTTATCAAGGTAATCCAAACCACCCACCGAGTACGGGTTTCATTGCCCTCTAGGATCGGTGTCTTGTGCTGATGGGTTGCTTGTAACAACTCAGGGTTTGAAGTCGCCTCGTTTTTGGCATGGAAATGATGGTCATGGGGCATCGGGTTCTTCTCCTTGCACGATGCTGTATCGTTGGTTCACAGACAGAGTGTACTCGGTTTCAGTCAAAGACGTATCTGGCCAGCGAATCCGTACGGTAGCCTCACAAGCATCACCAACCCCAAAGTGCAAAGATAGGTCATTTTGTGCACCGTAATGACCATAGCCACCACCAACCTCTTGCACTTGAATACCTTCTTCGGTTTCAATTTCAACACGTGCTCCGATTGCCGAACGATTGCTACCATTGATACCAGTGAGTGACAATTGCAGATAGCCACCGGCACTTCCTTGATCTTGCATTTGATTTTCATACAATCGCGCGTGAAATGACTCTGGGCAATCATCATCACAACGACCCGAAGAATGTCCCACAACCATATCCAAGTCCCCATCCCGATCAAAATCAGCCACTGCCACACCGTGTGAACGTGGGTGATCAATACCGATATCCAAAGGTACTGGCACAAATTGCCCTTGACTGACTTGACGATACAACAAGCCTCTGGTATCCGGATAGTCTGTTGATCCAATATAAACGTCTTTCCAACCGTCATTGTCAAAGTCAAACACAGTCGCGGTAATATCCCCATCATTCCAGTCGGTCAATGTATGGTTTCGCACCAAACCAGTCTGTTCGTTCCCCGGTCGTTCGAAACGCACACTGTCCTTTTGTTGATTAAACAGCAATTCGCTGGCATCAGAAGAACCCCCCACATCCCAATGCACAATCTCGGTGGTCAACAAGTCCATCCAACCATCGTTATCAATATCGGCGCAAACCGTGGTACCTGAGTTGCCACCCAATCGAAAGGCATTGCGATCTTGGGCATGATTCCAGCGAAACGCATCGTCATCACTATTGCAACGAATCAAGGATGGTTCTGGAACACCTGCACAATCTTCATCGGTTGGATGTAACGAACACCAACAGCGTGCAGATTCATTGTCAGTCCAGTCTTGGTTTTCATCAAAGGCGTAGCCAGAGGCAATACTTTCATTGCTGTATCCACTACCATCGGCTAACCAAAGGTGATTGGGTGCTCTGCCATAAGATGCCGCTAACAAGTCAGGGTTCCCGTCATTGTTCAAATCACAAGCGTGTACCGACCAGTTCACCGAATGTCCTTGGGCTCGGTTCAATGGACCAATACTACTCCAAGCCTGCGTTCTCAACCCCCAGTCGTTGGTTACATCGGTAAAACCACCATTACCATCACCAAGCAACAACCGATCTTGTTCAGCACTGGCTTGCCCCAACCACAAATCCACAATGCCATCACGATTCACATCCACAAAACTAGCTCCTGCCGTTTGGGCGACAGTATTCTCTCGAACGGCATTGTCCTCAGAACCCAAAGAGAATGTCCCATCTCCATTGTTCAATAAGATCTCCGAACTTTCTACACTTTCACCAGAGAAGTTGTGTCCAGTATAAACATCCAAATCTCCATCATTATCTATATCGGCAAAGGCAACCACCTGACCGGGGCGTCCTGTTTCTAAAATCCTTGCTTGTCGTATACCAGAAGATTCAGTGGTATCTTCAAAGGTTCCTGTGCCCGTATTGCGCAACAGCCACGAATGACGCTCTCCTGTTTCAAAATTGTCCGCTTTGTCATTTTTACGGATAAACAAATCTGTCCAGCCATCGCCATCATAGTCGACCGCGCTAATTCTTGTTCCTGTGGCATTGATAGCATCCAACCCCCAATCATCGGTCTTTTCAACAAACACCGTTTGGGTTTCAGTATACCCTGAACCAGATTCACACTCGGGGACTTTCTCCTTACACCCGATCGACACCAATGCCAAGACTCCATATATCTGTGTATTGTTCTGAAAAAACCGTAAAACCATCTGTGCAACCCTCATCAATTGGTTATAGAAATCGTGTCTCTCCTCTCTTTCCTACCATAACCCCACCGTTCCTCCAATGCTCTTTGGCGTTCTGTTTTTCTCCTATTGCTCTTCACAGATGACTTTTGCTTCGGCAACAACCGTTCCGATGGTTGTGCAGGACTACTTTGAGCGAAACACAGTTCCATTTTCTAATTATGATGTGCCTGTTGCTTTGAGACCATCCGACTTATCCAAACAACAAAATGTGTATGCTTTTATGCCCACCCATGACAGCGTTTGGATAACCGAACACAGCACTGTACAAAATATCAGCGAATCTGTCTATGCCGATTGGACCACAGAGCGTATTTCGTTATGGTTTCCCCTTTCATGTGACACCGATATTCAGTGGACAATCTCTCAGACTGGTCAAAACGGAATCTTACCCGTGTCTTTCGAAAACACTTGGCACTCATTGTCGATTCCCAGCCACCCTTACCTCTCTTCTTTTGACCTCGACCTTACCTGTCACCAACAAACAATCAGACACCATCTCGCCAAAAATACTTCATCTCCAATACCAAAAATCTCTTGGCTATATAGTGATCAAACCTCTCTATTGATTCAGGATGCCGTTGGATACATCGTACATATTCAACAACAAATTGATCACGGTTGGCAAACGATGGAGATCAAACACCCCGTACACAATCTTGAACGATGGTTGTTGCCACCCACCCAAACCCTTATCCAAATTCAAGTGGTCAATGGTCAACAGGTTATCAAGGAAAGCATCATTCAGCCTCATTTTCCAAGAACACCGATTCTGAATACTGTTTGGGATGCTAAACAAAGCACTCTCCAGGTCCAAAATGGCGATATACCAATTATATCGGCAATGCTTCACGGACCAGATACAACCTTAGAGCCAACACCATCAAGTGAACCAAACGCACTGTTGTTCTCGGGTGTAACACCAGGTTTTTATTGGTTAACCTTGTCAGATTCGCTCACCCAATCTGTACAGGCGGTGTGGGCATATGATGGCATCTGGAACTGGTTTACCCATTCAATTTGGCAAGGGGACCCTCCAACCGAGCACTCCGTGGTCACCTATCCACAATTTCTGCGTTGGGGAGACCAAATTAATATTGAAATCCACAGACCAGACTCTGCACACATCGAACAGAAAACAATCTATGGAAATCCACTCGAACCAGATCAAACGGTAAACCTGCATTGGAGTCCTGAAGATCGTCTTCTTTACGACTTCCAGACTCACACTGTATTAAATGACACCCTTACAACCCCCATATACTCTTTGATTGAGCAACGAGGATTGTTACGGGTTGATGCGCAAATATCCGACAAACGCTTGTTGGATATCTTACCCCAACTGCATCAACCACTTTCTCCGATGAGTGCTGCCACCATCTTACATCATGGGTCTTTATTTTGGGATGCCTTACAAGATCGAAACCTCAATTGGTACACCGAAATCCAACGACAAATTGTACAGTCTCAGTCCTATTTGGAAAATATGTCACTCAATACTTGGCAACAATTGGATTTCCAGACCCAAATATCGATCGTGTGGGCTAGTTTGATCGCTGAACAACAAGGTATGACCCCTGCATCACACTGGATGCACCGAAATTTAGACTGGCTCTGCAACCTATCCGACACTGATATTCCTGAAGATAGAGCGACCGTCGCTCATGTACGTTGGCTACTACAAGAATCAATGTGGACACATCGCTCCTGTACAGTTGGTGTCACCGCTTCATTCGAGGAGCACCCTGTCACCAAAGATACGACTTCTAATCTTCTACAAGACTTGGAGAATGCCCTGCGAGAAAAACGTACCCTCATTCTACATGCACGGCCACAATGGCTCCATTGGTATCTAATGGAAAAAGAAAGAACACTGCGCGATCGGTATGCCAATCTCCATGTCAGCCTGACCAGTGACGACCGAACCGATAAAGGACTGTTCCATGAATGGCAAAATCACCCCTTGCACACCACCCTCCATCCAGAACAACAAAGCATCCTTACCGTTCGAGGCGTTGGTCGTATCTATACTTCACTTTGGTACCCACAAACCGAAAGTTTAACCGTTCGCAATGATGGCAGACTTCAGGTTCAACGCCTCATTCAACAATCAGGGTCTGTAATCTCACCTACCGATCTGCGAGTGGGTCAACCCATCCAAATTGTGACTACCATTTCAGCCCACCCAAACGAAACGATCTGCATTCAATCCTTTGGGGCTTCTGGACTGACCAACAGCGTCCCCTTTCAGAGCACCTGTTCACAAACGGATGACAAGGGTCATTGGACAACTGTCGAAGAACATGTGGTCCAATTTAGCGGCCGCTTTCTTTTGCCCGCTACCTTTGTGGCCACTGAAACGCAACTTTCTCATACTGAAAGCTTATGGTTAGAAGCCAGCTCTCCGTAAGCCAAAAGTCCCTGTACGATAAAACTCTGGATGTGTTAGAATAAGAATCTCAATGTCCTTTTTTGTTATTCTTTTGGAGCAAACATCATGGATCGCCCCCACAATGTACCCAAATTACTGATCAAACTGATGCATCAGCAAAACCAACTGTTCCCACTGGTCACAGGAACTGTGCGAATTGGACGCAGTGAAGAGTGCGAACTGATTCTACCCAACTCTGGTGTCTCGCGGGTACACGCCATCATTACCCAAGAAGGCGATCAATTCGTAATTCGAGACAACCAGTCTCAAAATGGCTTTCGCATCAATGGTGAAGCCTCTACAGAACATGTTCTCCATTCCGGAGATGAAATCCATTTGGGCGTCTTCTCCTTGGTCTTTTTGAGCGATCGATCTTGAATGATAGGAGGTTCAATTTAATATGTCATGACGGTAATTTGTACCTTTTTGTTCTGAGGCCATGACGTCAAATTCATCAAGCAAACATGGTATGAACTATTGAGAGAAGTGCCGAACATAGATATCGCCTGGGCACTGACCCTTTTCATACATCAATTAACATTTCCTATTTATATAATTTGTTGACAT
>CAKZLX010000064.1 GCA_937127265.1 uncultured Pseudomonadota bacterium | reverse complement strand
GAAAATGCCTTTTTCATTGTCCTATACTGATGTTCAACGTTGAACATCAGTATAGGACAATGAAAAAGGCATTTTCGTCTTGACGCATTGTCCTATTTCAATTAAGTGTGGTGAGAATATGCGTCCTTAGCTCAGTTGGTAGAGCAGCTGATTCCAAATCAGCAGGTCGGGAGTTCGAGTCTCTCAGGGCGTGCATTTTGTTTACCTCCTATGTTAAGTTGTTTTACACCCTTGTTGATAGCCACTTTTGAGAATCGCTGTTGACAAGGGTGTTTTACTTTTTTGTCTTGAACGGTGTGGGTCTGTCGATTGTGGGTCTATCGATTGCTGGTCTGATGGTGGTTCAACCTGTTGGTTGCTTGGGTTCTGTGATACAGTATGGGCATGATGACTGTTTGGTGGTTTGGTATAGCCCTTGGGTGGGCAGAGGAACATCCTGATCCTACGGGGATGATTGCGGTTCAAGGTGCCAATCAAGTACCAGCATTTTTCATCGATCGCTTTGAGTATCCCAATCAAGAAGGTGTGATGCCAAAAGGTGGACTGTCCCTAGCCGATGCCCAATCCCTTTGCGTGTCTGTGGGAAAGCGTTTGTGTACCGCTGCTGAATGGAGACAGGCTTGTTTGGGCTCTCAGAATCATCGCTATGCCTATGGAGATGAACCGATTTCTGGAACCTGTCACCAGTCTCCGAATCAAGCGAACACCCACACCTCGATGATTTCCAATGCCCAGTTTGTGCCTTCGGGGACCTTTTCGGACTGCAAAACCTCCGATGGTGTGGTGGACATGATTGGTAACTTGGAAGAATGGGTACTCGACGATTGGAAAGGCATGGGTGGGATGTTGGAGGGTGGTGCCAGTTATACCCATGAGTCCTATGCCGATTGTACGGGTCGATACTCTCGGATGCCTGACTATCGGTTGACGACGGATCAACAAATTGTATCGGCAGGGGCACGCTGTTGTTGGAGTGAAACACCGCTGACCAAAGAATTGATTGCCTTGGATAGTCAGCGACGATTAAAGCCCCAAGTCAGAGAAACGGTGGAATACGAGGCCTCGAATGAGGTTGCCTTGCCAACTGGGGGATGGATTGATCGCTTTGAATACCCCAACCGTGAAGGGTCGATGCCCTTGACTGGACTCACTTGGTTTGAGGCCACAGAACGTTGTGAAACTGTGGGCAAGCGCTTGTGTTCGGTCTATGAGTGGGAGCAGGCTTGCGCAGAGGGGGGACAGGCGTTTTCCATGGGAGGCTCTTATATCAAAGGTGGGTGTGCGTTGGAACTTGACGAACCAGTACCTTCGGGAACGATGCGTACTTGTCAGACGGTGTCTGGGGTACAGGACATGTCGGGTAGTGTATGGGAGTGGACCAGTGATGGTTTTGAGGCTTCGATACTCTCGGTGGGACTTCCGCCAGAAATGCAGGCACTGGCTGAAATACGAGGTGGTTCATCGATGGTGGAAGCCCAAAAGGGACTGTGTCGACCCAGTGATGGATATCCAGTGACCTCAAAAAATATGGGATATGAAGACTTGGGTTTTCGCTGTTGTCGTGGTGAGCAGGCGTCTGTACAAGGTTTGGCTTGGGGTGGAAAGACCTGCCCACAAGAGATGGTGGGAATCGGTGGGTTTTGTATGGATCGTTTTGAATACCCTAATGTGCAAGGAGCCGTGCCCACAGGGTCGTTGTCCTTTGCTGATGCCCAGTCCCAGTGTGCCAACCAAGGAAAACGGTTGTGTATCGAAAGCGAGTGGACATTGGCTTGTGAGGGACCAGAATGGAAAGGCTATCCCTATGGTTCAACCTATCAATCTGGAACCTGTGCGCTCAAAGACCGTAGTCTAGGGGTGGGTGGACAAGTCTTGGCCAGTGGTGACAAGGAAGGGTGCCAAACGCCAGATGGTGTGTTTGATTTGAGTGGTAATCTTTGGGAGTGGGTGGCGCTGGATACGGGTGATGGTGGTGTGTTACGGGGTGGAGGCTCTCTGTTATCCGCTGGTTTGGGACGTTGTCGTTCACGGGCCTTTTCCACCCAAGCTACCCAGCAAACCGATGTGGGTACCCGTTGTTGTCTGGATGCCCAATAATCGGACGTTTATTGCCCTTTGGCAAAATCAGGTGGATCGAGGTTGTGTTGGCGGTAGAGTTGGGTCAGTCTTTGCTGGATGGGGCTAGCCGTTTCTGGACTGTTGATGGTTGCCAGTTCGCTTGGTAGTGGGATGTCGGTGGGAATCGGTAGTTTGTTTTGCTGACAGTGTTCGATGAGGCGGTGACCTTGAAACCAGAGGTTGGCTCGGGTTTGTACCAGCAGAGGATTGTTGAGTGTGCTCTTGTCTTTGAGAATCCACTGTTGTTGGCGTAGGTTGTTAATTGCTGGGCAAGGTAGTTGGAGGGTAGCGCAAGCCATCGTTAATTGAGTGTGGATGATTTGCAAGGCGCTATCGGTGGGGTCGGTGATGCCTTGGAGGTTGGTCAGTTGGCTGGGACTGGGAAGCAACAAGGCGCTCATCGCAGGGTCCGTATTGTGTTGGATGAACTGGATAATCGCTTGGATGTAGGTTTGGTGGGTGGCGACGGTCAGTCCACCTTGTCTGATTTCTGGGAGACTTCCCGAGGTTGTCAGTTTGTGGTCGGGAAAACGGAGTCCATAAAACTGCACCAAGAAAGGGTTTTGTGCCCAGGTTGAATACTCGGTGGGGATGGTTTCTTGGATGGCAGGTTCGCTTCGGTTGGCACTGGGTAGGGTGGTTTGCCCCGCCAGTGAAAGTACAATCGGTTCTGTGGGGTCATGACTGGACAACAACAAATAGGGTTCGGTGTGCCAGGCTTGGACATTGTCCTCCACATCCTGTTCACTGGCATAGCAAAAGCCGTGAATCGACAAGGGTGCGGTACTTTCTCGCTGGGGGATTTCGAGGGTAAAGGTACCATCGTCTTCGGCTTTGGTAAAAAAGATGGGTTCTTGACGACCGGCTTCAATTACGTCGATATTGAGAGAGTGAGGGCAATCTTTGGGAGTGGCTAACTTTCCAGTGTAGGTCTGACTCGGTGCTTCTGTAATTGTGCTAGAACCATCGGTCAATCGTGGTTGGTCACAGGAAAATAGCAAAACAATGGACGGGAACAGGGAGGACATACCTCAATCATAACCGACTTTTGGTTTCGGTACCGTTGTTGATATGTCGAGTCTATTCTTCCCACTCTGCCAATTCTTCTCCCAACTGCTCCCACTGCTCCATAGCGTTTTCCAATTCGATTTCCAACTGGGATTTTTTGTCCACCAAGGCTTGCAGGGCCGCAGCATCACTGGCCACCTCAAACATTTGTCCATCAATCGACTCGATTTCTTCTTCCAGTTCCATGATTCGTTCTTCGAGTTCTGCATAGTCTCGCTTCATGCGGTTGATGCGATTGCGTTGTTGTTTGCGTTCTTTGTGGGCTTGGGCGTTGTCTGATTTGGCTTTGGCGGCTTTGGTACTTTGTTGGATTTCCAGTAGTTTGGCATCAAAACCGGCGTGGACCTCAATCTTGGTGTCGATACATTGGACGATGTGGGTAGCGACGGTTTCCACGAATTTGGCATCGTGTGAAATGGCTAGGACTGCACCTTCAAAATTGAGGATGGCTTGGGCAACCGCTTCGGCAGAGGCTGTATCCAAGTGGTTGGTCGGTTCGTCCAAAAACAAGACGTTGTACTGGTTGAGAGAGAGTTCAGCCAAGACCACCCGTGACTTTTCTCCACCGCTTAATTTTTCGATCACGCGGGTGTGAGAATCTGTTTGCAGTCCTAGTGCACCCAGCGTTTTGCGGATGTCGGTTTCTCCAATCGTCGGGCAGCGGTTGTGGATGTAGCGGACGGGGTCTTCATCGAGTGGAAGGTGTTGTGCCAAATCCTGTGCGTAGATGCCCAAGCGAATTCGTTCGCCCACTTTACGTTGTCCGGCGTGTAACTGCAAATCACCGGCCAAACTTTTCATCAAGGTTGACTTGCCACAACCATTGGCACCAACGATGATCATCTTCATGCCCCGTTCCAAAATCAAATTGACATTTTCAAAGAGACTGGGGTGGTTGGGCCATCCAATGCTGGCTTGGTGCAGTTCAAAAGGGATGAAGTCAGAGGGAGAGGCTTCGTGAAAACGCAGGGTGCTTCGGCGAGCCTCACGTTGGGGGGCGTTGGAGAGGTCAATTTTGTCCAATTGCTTTTTGCGCGACTGGGCTTGTTTGGCTTTGGTGGCTTTGGTCCCGAAACGGTCGATGTAACTTTGGAGGTGTGCCGCTTTGGCAAGGTTCTTCTCGTGGGTTTGTTGTTCGAGGGTGATTCGTTCTTCGCGTTGTCGCAGAAACTGGGTGTAATTCCCGGTATAGCGATGCAATTGTTTGTTGCGGATTTCCATAATGTGCGAGGCAAAGGCATCGAGGAAAGTGTGATCGTGGCTGACCACCAAAATGGCGTAATGGACACTGCTCAAATGGTGTGCCAACCATTCCTTGGTGGGGTGATCCAAGTGGTTGGTTGGTTCGTCCAAGACCGCCAAGTCAGGGTCCGAGAGCAACAGTTTGGCCAGGGCAATCCGCATCTGCCAACCACCAGAGAAGGTGTCGCACCCATTGTGCCAATCTTCACGGGCAAAACCCAATCCGTGTAGGGTACTGCCGATGCGTTCTTCTTGTTGGTATCCACCGGCTAGACGATAGGCATCCATGGCTTCAATCAGTGCCACCTGTCCGGCTTCGGTGTCGACGTCTTGTTCACATTGTTTGAGGTGGGCTTCCAGTTTGAGGAGTCGGGTCATTCCACTTTTGACTTCCTCCCAGACCGAGCGGGTTGATCCCGAGACCGCCTTTTGGGGGAGGTACCCCAGTTGGAAATCTTTGCGTTGGCTGAGGCGTCCATCGCGGGGCAGGGCTTCGCCCACCAACACTTTGAGTAAACTGGATTTTCCGCATCCGTTGTGCCCGACCAAGGCAATCTTTTGGTTGGGGTGAATCTCCCAGTGGTCGACCGAGAGCAGGTCGGTTTCGCCAAAGGCAATGTGTAAATCATGTATCGCAAGCATGTTGTGGGGATAACCTTTTTGTGGTTGTTGTTCAATCTTGATTGTGACTATCGACTTTGGTTTGACAGGTACCGCACTTGATATCGATAGTTGAACAAGAGGATACACAGTGGTTATAGATCAGCGAACCAGTTTAATGGAGCCTGTGATGACTTTTCGAACGTTGTTCCTATTGTTGTGTAGCATGTTGATTGTTTCCGATGCTTTTGCTGAGTTGCAACGGGTAGCAGTCTTGGAATTTCGAGGTGTCAATGTGCAACCAGCAATTGCGTTAAAACTCTCCGACCAAGCTCGTTTGGCGACTTTGGATGTCTTGAACCGTCAAGATTATGAGGTGATGACCCGTGAAAATATGATGCAGATTTTGAGTGACATGGGCAAAGATGCATCCTGCTTGGAAGGGGTTTGTGAGGTTGATATTGGTCGAAACGTTGGGGCGGATATTATTGTTACGGGGGATATTTTAAAAACTGAGGGGGTATATTACCTAACCCTCAAATTGTACGAGACCCATCGAGGGACGTTGTTGTCGGGAGAGGACATAGAAGCCGAGAGTTTTGGGGCCTTGAAAACAAATACCTTTGCCCAATCAAAAGTGTTGTTTCAAAAAGGCTTGGGTTTGTCTGGTGGTTCGGGTGGAACTGTTAACATTCAAAGTGGTTTTACCGGTAGTGTACAAAATGATGATTGGGATGTGTCCAGTGGCAATACCGCGATTGTAGCGTTTTCCTCCAGTCCCAGTGGTGCGGTGGTCTTGGTGGATGGCCAGTTATTGTGTACGGAGACCCCTTGTAGTAAAGAAATTAAGGCAGGTAGTCACAAAGTGGTCTTTCAAAAGGAGCGATACTTTCCCTATCAATCCACCATCAATGCCCAGACAGGTGCCAAGATTAGCGGGGATTTGGAGGCACGTTTTGGTCATGTCAGTGTTTCCTCGAGTCCCTCGGGTGTAAAAGTGTTGATGGACGGTGAGGTTTTTGGTTCCACACCAATTTCTCGAACAGAGGTGGATGCAGGAGTGCATACTTTGAGTATTGAAGATCCTTGCTATGTCGGTCAGGATTACCGATTTCAAATGAAGCCCGGTGGTGAGGAGGATGTGACCTATCCGGTGACTGAACGACAATCGGCGATCAAAGTAACGGTGATGGACAAAGAGAACGTGTTGTTGGGTGATGTCTATGTCGATGGAAACAAGGTTGGTCAGTCGAGTAGTGTAATCAAAGTTCCTTTGTGTAGTAAAGAGGTCAAAGTGAAGGTGAATGACCGCACCTTTACCGAGAAACTGACTTTACAGGAACGTCAGATCAGTGAGATCAGTGTCGATGCCAGTGGACTAGGACCAGTGATCAAAAATGTGGATTATACAGCCAAACTGATACCGGCAGGAACCTTTACGATGGGGTGTACCAGTGAACAAAGTTGGTGTTCGAGTGACGAAAAGCCGAGACATAAAGTGACTATCAGCAAGGATTTTTACATGATGGAAAGTGAAGTCACGCAAGCACTGTATGAACGAGTAATGGGTAAAAATCCCAGCAATTTCAAGGGTGCGAATCGACCAGTAGAGGAAGTGAGTTGGTTTAACGCAGTGAAATTCGCCAACAAACTGAGTTCCATGGAGGGTTTGGAGCAGTGCTACAGCATCAACGGTAATACGGTTAAATGGTTAAATAACGATTGCACAGGATGGAGACTGCCAACGGAAGCCGAATGGGAGTATGCGGCTCGTGGTGGACAGTCTTACAAGTATGCAGGCAGCAACAGGGTTGGTCGTGTGGCTTGGTATAG
>CAKZLX010000063.1 GCA_937127265.1 uncultured Pseudomonadota bacterium | reverse complement strand
GAGGGAACTTTGGTGCCCAGTACAGTCAGATGTTGAGTGTATCCCAAAAGATTTTGTATGGAGTCCACGTCAAGATCACCATGAACAGATAGTGTGTGGAGATTCTTGAAGGTGTTTTTGTCCAAAGGAATCTCAATGTGATTGACTGTATTCAAATATAACCCAACAGACCCTGTACACCGAAGTAGTGCTTGGGTAATATTATAATCTCCAATGAGATACAACCGTCCATTTCCCAAACCGCTTGTACATTGCTCTAGTGTTTGTTGTTTGATTGGTCCTACAACTGCGACGCGGTCATCAGTGATTTGGCGCAATGCATCATGGGTTTCGGGAATGTAGTGTTGATAGATTGTCAACTGTCGTAGTGGTAGGTTGTATAGGCTACTCTCTGTTAGGGTGGATGTAGAAATAAGAGATGTGTAGAGTTTGTTTTGACCACCAAAGGTATGGCTGATATTGGCGGTTAAAATGTCCCATGTACCACGAGAAGTCGGTGCTTCCTCGAGGTTGTTGATAAAGTCATCAATCACAACTTGGTCAGATTGTAAGGCTGGTACTGGTGAGGCAAAGACGGTATGGAGTCCGAAAAGACTGATAAATAACATAGCGATAGTCGTTGATGGAGTCGTGAATGATGAACTTATTATACGAGTATATCAATTGATCTATTCAAAATAGGGTGAAGATAAAGTCAAGTTATTCCACCGTATCGATTTGAGAGCAATAGATGTTGTACCACTCCACATCGAGATAGTCGGTGGCTGGAAAGTTTGGAGGATTATCAACATGGACACTATCACTTTGATTGAAGCCCCATTGTCTTGTGATAAAACCCTGCTGCCTCCATTGTGATAGGGTTTGTTGGGCACCAGACCCAACTGCAGCAAACCATGTTTCCGAATCGATCAGTTCGCTAGCATTGTTCTCTTGGTATTCAACAAAAGCAATTTGTGGGTATCGAATCCGTTCTTCACCAAAGTAGGTTTCATAGAGTAAGGTGTCGTTGCCTGCCGAAAGATGAGCACCGGTTCGTACTTCGATCCATTGTCCTGCCGCATCTCTATTTTTACTGTGCAACGGATCGTTGGTTTGGGTATGTGTCCCCCAACTGACAGTACGTGTACTTGGATCAAGCGAAATTTCCCAGTCCCAAGATAAGCCAGTGGTTTGGCTTTGGTGTATTTCACGCAGTGAGTAGCCATTTTTATGGCTGAAGCGAATGGTTGGGTTGGTACCATTGTCATACTGTTTACTTTGAGAGAAGGTTAGGTTGTAATCTGTATCGATAGAACCAGTGTGGTACCACAAGGTTGTGTTCGACTGGGATTGATGAACTTCTACAAACCAACCATCGTTGTTAAGGGCAATCGCAGGCTTTTGTCCACTGTCATAGGTTCCATGTCGTTTCCATTCAATTGAACCATCGCTGCGCATTTGTCCTGTCCAGTACCATAAAGTGCCAGAACCAGAATCATGCACCTCAATCACTTGACCGGCATCATTGATTGCCACGGCTGGATTGTATCCTCGATCTCGTTTGTACAACTGACGAGACTCTTCATGTCCCGATAAGATAAGGATAAATCGGTCTTTGAGTTCATTTACTGAGGGCCAAGTTCCATTAAAATAGAGTGGTGTAAATAGGGCATTTCCAAATGTGTCGATAAAGACATCATTCAACTTGTCCATACTTCCATTGTTGTAGTTGATATTGTCCGTCAAATCATCTTTGAGATCAATGGTGATGGTGATTGGAGCATGTCCAGGGTTTGTTATCGACCACTGTTTGATGTGCACAAGCCAGTCGCTGAGATGAGTTGTTGTCGGATTGCTATGTTCTTGATCAACCTCATTACCAGGCGAGAAGTGTCCGAGTTGATAGTCTCCAAGAGTCTGAAAATCATTGTCATGGATATCAAACTCCAGCCCTCTAAAGCCCTCATCCAGTTGTTGATGTATACTCCCCCTTGATTCTCCCGAATAGGCATTGTGCATACTTTTGAAATACGCCAGGTTGTAGGGTGGGGATGTACTGGTATCGGGATTGGTATCTTCTTGACTGGAGTCGACTGGTGTACTGGTGTCTTCCGGTAAGACAAAACCTGTATCCGATAAACCTGTATCTGATGAGTCCTTATCTTGAGAGGTTGGCGAGGATGTTGTCGTCTTGGTTTCTGATGATGTACAACCAAGAATACTGAAAAGTAATAGTGACATTGTAGAATCGATGATGTTTTATTGGAGTGAAAGTTGCTTGCTGTGAAATGATGGCTATTTATTTGGTATGCAAATTTTACCACGCCTGCACCTGTTTGAGTTTGAAGACCAAGATTTTTGTCCTGTGTTCATTAGGGATGCACTGACCAATTACCTCAACTGTATTTGGTGTACAGGACAGTTTTATCGCTGTACCCTACCAATTATTCAACGTGCTTTAGATGCATCTGGTCATCATCGTATCATTGATTTGTGTTCCGGTGGTGGTGGGGCGATTCCCAAAATTAGCCAACGGCTGCTGGCTACCCATCCGAACCTTCAAGTGACCTTGTCGGACTTCTATCCTAACCTTGATGCTTTTCAGAGTATAGCGAAACAGTCAGAAGGGAAGATTAATTATATTCAGTATTCTGTAGATGCGCGGACTCAGGTGACGTCCACTCCCTCAATGTATACGATGTTTCTGGCATTACACCATTTCGCTCCAGAGGATGTCGGTGCCATTTTACAAACTCGAACCCAAAACAAAGATACCATTGCCATCTTCGAGATTCAGCAACGTAGCGTATTTGATGTGCTGTTGATGTTGGTACATTTTCCATTGTGTTGGCTACTGATGCCGTTTTTACGTCCTACTTGGTCACAATTGTTCTTCACCTATCTGATACCAATCATTCCATTGCTTATCGTATGGGATGGTATGGTGTCTTCATTGCGTACTTATGCACCCGATGAGATACGCGGTATGTTGAGCGAAGAACAACAACAAACCTATCATTGGGAATTTGGGCGTGTTTTTCATCCCTTACATTCGGTACAATATTGTTTGGGAATACCAAAGAGTTAAGTGGATTGGTTTAGGAAAATCTAGATTGTTTTCTCGGTTGAAGTCGGAATATTTTGGACTCGATTCTTTCGTAACATCCAAAACAGTACACCGTAGATGAGAATACCCATCACAAAGCCTAAGCCGACGACTTCCCAAAATTCAATACACGGTATCAATCCATGGACGCCGCACTTTTGAGGGTCTACATCTGTATTCATACCCATTAAACCACTGAGAATCGCAAAGGGAATGGTTGCCGCCCCAATCAATGAGAGGACATTATCATGATCTTGTTGTCGTTTCTCTTCTTGTGCCCGCGCGAGTTCACGTTCTCTCTCTTCCTTTTCCTTTTGCTTCTTGAGTTCGTATTCTTCCTCTTCCTTTTGCTTCTTGAATTCTAATTCACGTTCTCTTTGTTCTCTTTCCTCAAGCCTCAGTTTCTCTTCTTTGAGTTCACGACGTTTGCTGGCTTCCTTTCTTTCAATCATGTCCAGAATGAGCGTCACATCCTTGACTTCATCGTTGAGTTCTGTCAGCAATGTATCAAGGTTGAACACGTGTCGTATGTTGCCATAGAACTCTGCCTCGGAAGCCTTCTTGCTGAAATCCACAAGGTTGATACCCAGTCGAAACTGATTAATATTTTGTACCAGATGCATCAATTTGTCTTTATCGTGTTGCACATAGGCAATTTTGCTCAAGGCGTGATTGAAAAAGTGACACCCCACGTATTCCAGAACCACTTGGAGGGTTAAAATCTGATATCCTTTCCAAAAACGCTCGGTCACGAAGTTGTATTGGCTGTCTTTGTGTTGGGAGAGGCTGACCACTCCATCTCTGGAAACACTCCATTCATGATTCCAGTTGCGTTTAAAGGTTTTGGTAAACTGGTGATTTATATCGAATTGTTCAAATTCATTTTCTTCTAGTTTGGAACCTCGTCGTAGATAGTACGTAATGAAATCTTTGTAGTGCCAATCGTCTTTGTGGAGTTCTACAGCATGCATTCGGAACAGTTGGTGCGTTTTAGCCAGTCGACTGGTACGTGGACAGTCTTCGAAACACTCTTTGTTTGGATGCTTTTCATCTCTAGCCGGTAATGGGGGGCACTTTGCATCTGAAAACAACAACCAGCCAAAGAATGATAGCAGTGGACAGTAGACTGCATTCTCTATGTCATTGGTTTCAATTTGACCCAAGAAGGGACTTAAGGTACCAAATCGATTTTCCTTCTCTTGTTTTAGATACTGTTGGTCGACTCGCTTTTGCAGAAATATATAAATGTTTTGAAGTGATTTAGAGAGACTATGAACATCTTGTTGAACCACTGTATGTATATTGCTGTTATCATGTAGTAATTCAATAATTTATTTAATAGTTAGGAAAGAAATTCTGTTTATTTAATCATTTATGAAAAAAATTATAATAATTGCTCAAGCAAGATTGACTTCAAAAAGCACCCGTCGATAAATGGGAATCTGACCAATTCTGTAATTTGTCAGCCGGAGGATGGTGCTGTCATTTCTGGTGACAAAGTCAC
>CAKZLX010000062.1 GCA_937127265.1 uncultured Pseudomonadota bacterium | reverse complement strand
TGTTGCCACCTTAGACATATCCAGTACCGATGCGGATTATGACCATGTGTTGACCTGTTCGGTTATAGCGACGGATATCGACGGGGGTTCTATCTCTGATACTTTGAGTACCACCATTGTCAATACCGCTCCGATTTTTGATCAAGTTGCAGCGATTACTCCAGCAGTATTGGAACTGAATAGCAATGCAGTGTGTAGCGCTGTGGCCAGTGATCCAGATGATGGACTGGCGAGTTTGACCTATGTTTGGCAAGTCAACACCTTTCAAGTGGCTACCGGATCGAATTGGACGGTCAATGCTACGGTGGGGGATTCTGTGACCTGTCGGGCAATTGCAACCGACTTTGAAGGTAACGCCATTACCTCGACGTCTTTACCAGTAGTGGTATCCAATACTGTACCCAGTGTGAGTGGGGTGGTGTTAAACAATCTGAGTCCATATACCAACGATACATTGAGTGTTGCCCCAGCCACCTTTGACCCGAATGGTGACACTGTGACCTTAACCTACGAATGGCACCTGATTGATGCTAGTCAAAGTGGACAAGATTCGATTGTACAAACTGGTGTTGGTACTGGGTTTGCCTCACTGGATGGTTCTCAAAGTGTTGCTTTTGATCGCGATGATGAGGTGTATGTTCGAGTAACGCCCAATGATGGTACGGACGATGGCATTACAGTAGAGTCAGATCATGCGATTGTGTTAAATACTGCGCCTACTGCCCCCGCAATATCTTTGATCAGTAGTGCGAATCCTCCTGTGGAAAAAATACATGACCTCACTTGTTCGGTATCGGGGGTTTCAACCGACGTGGATGGCGATACCGTTCAGTATAGTTACCTATGGTATGATTCAACAGGCACTGAGATGCAATCCGTTTTGAATACCAGTGACCTATCTAATGTGTTTGCTGGTGTCGACACAACACCTGGTTTATGGGAATGTGTAGTGATTGCTGATGATGGTACCGATATCGCTGAAAGTAGTGCCGACATCGAAGTGGACGTAGACTGGCCGGGCACAGTTGATTTTACCAACTGTACACAAACGGGTACTACTGGACCTACACAGGCACAGTGTGACAGCGCCTATGCGGGCACCACATTGGATGGGTTGGTGACGGTAGATGGTGGTGTTCAAACCATTTCCTTTCCAAGTACGGGGACCTATCGAATCACCGTGGGTGGGGCGGCTGGTTTTTCTGCAACTTCTAATGGTGGATACGGAGCTGAAGTATCAGGAGAATTTTCCTTTGCCAAAGATGATGTGATCCGTGTACTGATTGGTCAACAAGGTACCGGAAGTAGTTATGGTGGTGGTGGTGGTGGAACCTATGTGGTCGATGCCTCAAATAATCCATTCTTGGTCGCTGGTGGTGGCGGTGGACAAGATACCCGTTATACAGAATGCTCAAGCATGCACGCCTCCACAAGTTCATCCGGTAATCCGACTTGTTCATGTAGTTCACCGATGTCTGCGGGGAGTAACGGTCAAGGCGGTAGCGGTAGTACCGGTGGCGGAGGAGGAGGGTTCTTCTCCAATGGTGGCGGAGCATCCGGTGGTGCTGGGTTTGTCAATGGTGGAGTCGGTGGTACAGGAGCCCAAGGTTCAGGCGGCTTTGGTGGTGGCGGCGGTACTGATGATGACCAAGGTGGCGCAGGCGGTGGCTACTCTGGTGGTGGAGGGTGCAATGAGAATGGTAACTCCGGTGGTGGTGGCTCCTACATCTCAGGCTCAAATACATCGAGTGTGACTGCCGCCAGTAGTGGACATGGTTACGTAATGATTGAACGCTTACAATAATTTAAGGTTGGGTATTGACAATGAAATATCAAGTTGGTTTAATATCCCTTCTTCTTGCATGCCAAGGAGAGAACGTTATCGAAAAACAAAGCAATAGTGCTCCGGTGGTAATGATTGGCAGTCATTCTCCAAGTGCCGAGATTTTAGAAGGGTACGTGGAGACTTTTCGGGCGACGGTATCCGATGATGACAATGAATTTGATGAACTGACGGTGGCTTGGTATGTCGGCGATGAAATTGTTTGTGACTGGGAAACGGTGAATCCTGCGGGAGAATCCTTTTGCGATATCGTATTCAACGAAGAGGACAACAACGTCATTGTGGAAGTTCGAGACCCACAAGGTGCAGGTGGTCGGGCTGAAATCGCAGTGGTTATCGTTCCAACTTCGGCTCCTACGGTAGAGATATTAACCCCAACACAAAACTCCAATCATTATTCAGATCAACTGATTCAGTTTTCGGGGATGGTGGGAGACAATGAAGACAATCCAGAAAACCTAATTGTGACTTGGACCTCCAATTTGGATGGAGAATTGATTTTGGATACCACCCCTGATTCTGAAGGGATGATTTCGGATTATGGGTATTTGTCGGAAGGTCAACACGCTTTGGAACTCAAAGTGGAAGACTCTTCTGGGAAAGTTACCAAGGAACAATTGGTCTTACAGGTGGGTGGTGCTAACGTGACGCCTTCCTGTGAGATTACCGATCCTGCTGATTCTGCTGCTGTGATTTTAGGTGTATCTACTGTGTTTCGAGGTGTGGCTTCTGACGAAAATGTGCAGGCGACCGAGTTATCGGTCACTTGGTATTCAGACAAAGATGGTTCGTTGGGAACCAGTCAACCATCCAGTTCGGGTGAGTTTTCATTGAGTCGGAACAACTTGTCGGCCAATGATCACGTGATTTCGATCGAAGTTCAAGATGAAGTCGGTGCTATTTGCCGTGATGAGATCATTTTGTTTGTGGGTACACCACCTTCAGTCTCGATAGAAGAGCCCTTGAGTGGTAGTGTTTTTTCGGTTGGTGAAGACATCTTGTTTCATGGTGTTGTTGCCGATCCAGAGACCCCGCTCAATCAATTGTCGGTGGAGTGGGAGTCATCGAGTACGGGCGTTATTCGGACTGGCAGTCCGGATTCTCAGGGTGTACACCAGTTTACCAAAAATGATTTACCAGCAGGAATGCACACCATCACCTTTGAAGGAACCGATGCCACCGGTTTGTCTGGAACGGATACGGTTACTTTCCGCGTGAATACGCCTCCGACTGCGCCGACTGTCACCTTATCTCCTGACCCTGTGTATGGAACGGGAACCTTGACTGCCGTGGCCACCGGTTCTGTCGATGCTGATGGTCATCCGATTTCCTATTCTTATCAGTGGTATGAAAATGGGACGCTGACCAATTTGAGTACGGCGTTGGTAGCCTCTGCTGACTTGGATGTGGGTGATGTTTGGACTGTACGGGCAATTCCCAATGATGGATATGTTGATGGTGCCTATACCGAAGCCAGCATTGTGGTGTCCAATAGTCTTCCAACTGTCAGTACACCGATTATTTCCACGAATGGAAGTGGTGTGTATAATGACTCTGTCTTGGCTTGTACCGCGACCGCTTCAGATACTGATGAAACGGTCACGCCTACTTTCAGTTGGGATGTGAATGGGGCGATCGTTACCGGTTCAACGGTTGATTTGAGTAATTACAGTGTTGCTGCTGGAGATTCAGTTTCTTGTATTGTGAATGTTCTCGATTCAAATGGTGGGTCGGCTTCAGCGACTACGGTGGATACCGTTGACAATCGACCACCTGCAACACCTGTTGTTTCTTTGAGTCCTGCCAATCCAACAACCCAAGACCAACTGACTTGTTCGGTGGTCTCTTCTGATCCTGATGGTGAAAGTTTGACCGAGTCGATTGAGTGGCTTGTCGCGGGTGTATCGGTTTCTACAGGAAGTGTCCTAGACCTTTCAACAGTATCTAGTGTTTCTCCCAGTGACACCGTGGAATGTGTGGTCACGGTGACTGATGGAAGTGGAGAGACTTCTCAATCTTCGGACAGTACCAGTGTGCAAAATACCAGTCCAACGATTGATGTGTTGACTTTGTCTCCGACTGAACCGACCTTGAATGATACTTTGTCCTGTTATGCTGAAGCATCTGATGTTGATGGTGATACCCCAACACTAAACTTCTCCTTTACCAATCAGACAACGGGTTCCAATTTTGCGGCCACCACGACCAGTACCAATGTTGCCACCTTAGACATATCCAGTACCGATGCGGATTATGACCATGTGTTGACCTGTTCGGTTATAGCGACGGATACAGATGGGGGCTCGGATACTGATGCTATGAATGTTACGGTGTACAATACTTCGCCGGTGTTTGATCAAGGTGCCGTGATTACTCCTGCTGTGGTTGAAATTGGTATTGAGGCTCAATGTTCAGCAACGGCCAGTGACCCTGATGATGGAGTGGCTTCGATGTCATACATTTGGCAAGTCAATGGACAACAGGTTTCCACCGGACCCACATGGACCGTAAACTCCACTGATGCTAATGTTGGGGATACTTTGTCGTGCACCGCGATTGCAGTCGATTTTGAAGGAAACTCCACGACTTCGAGTTCTGTTGGCAGTACGATATCGAATACTGCTCCAGAAGTTATGGGTGTGGTGCTAAACAACCTGAGCCCCTACACCAACGATACATTAACGGTTGCCTCTTCTACATATGATCTCAATGGTGATACTGTCAGTTTAAGTTATGAGTGGCACGTGATTGATGGGGTGACTGGTCAAAACGCAATTGTTCAAACCGGTGTTGGTAGTGCCTTTTCCTCTTTTGACGGTTCTCAAAGTGTTGCCTTTGATCGGGATGATGAGGTGTATGTTCGAGTGACACCCAATGATGGTACGGATAGTGGAGTTACGGTTGAATCCGATCATGCGATGGTCTTAAATACACCTCCGACCGCACCTTCGGTGGTGGTGAGCAGTACCTCCAATCCATCAATCGCAGGCCAAGATGAACTGACTTGTACTGTGGGTCCTTCCACAGACCTAGATGGTGATGCCTTTACCTATACCTATACTTGGTATGATCCTACAGGATCCGATGTTCAAGTGGACCCTCCAACTTCAAGAACGTTCTCCACCTTTCCGGCAGTAGATACCACTGCAGGTTTGTGGGAATGTGATGTGATTGTGTCTGATGGTACCGATACCAATAATGGCTTCAATACTATTCAGGTGGATAGCGACTGGGCTGGAACTTTGGAATTTACCACTTGTGGTCAAACTGGACAAACGGGTCCATCACAAGCATTGTGTGATGCAGACTATAGCGGCACCACTTTGGACACTGAAGTTGTGGTAGCGAATGGTATTCAAACCTATATGATTCCTGCAGATGGTGATTACCGCATTGAAGTCGCTGGCGCAGCTGGTGGCGACGGTAGCGGATATGGTGGTGGTGGACGCGGTGCCTCGATGATCGGTACCTTCACCTTTTCTGCTGGTGACACCTTATCGATTTTGGTCGGTCAAATGGGTCGTGGAGGCTCCGGTGGCGGTGGCGGTGGTGGGACCTTTGTTGTGGGTTCTGGAAATACGCCATTGATTATTGCCGGTGGTGGTGGTGGTGGACGAACCAATACCAGTGTCTCTAACGGAACCAGTAATAGCTGTGGGCAACGAGGTGATGGTAGTAATCCTGGCAATGGTGGATGTTCAGGCAATGGTGGCAATGGCGCATCGTATATAGGCAATAGTGGTGGTGGTGGGATGTATACCAATGGTACTGCTGGGACCTATAACTCTACGCCTGGTATCGCTTTTGTAAACGGTGGCAATGGCGGCAACGGTTCAAGTGGTAACTCCAATGGTTGGGGTGGTTTTGGCGGTGGCGCCGGTGGTAATGATGGTGGTCACAGCGGTGGTGGCGGTGGCTATTCCGGTGGTGGCGGTTCCGGTAATGGAGGCTCTGGTTCTGCTGGCGGCGGTGGTTCCTACAATGCTGGAACCAATCAGAGCAATCAATCTGGTGTCAATATTGGACATGGCTATGTGATTATCGACAAACTCTAGAGCCGATGATGAACATTTTTCGTTTGATAGGTTGGTTGAGTGTCATTGGGTGTACTCCTGTGTCTGAAACCTTTTCATCGATCCAAGAAGAAACCCAAGAGGTTAGCCCTCCGAACAAGTCTGTAAAGCCTGCTGTTCCTCCACACCGTACGTTTATCTTTTCCCCGACCAACCATAAAGCCTTGCATTTATTGTCCGAACAACAATATGCAGCTGCGATTCCCATTTTTCAAGAGCAGTTACGTCGCTATCCCAGTGATGGTTTTGCCAGAATGATGTTGGCTTGGACCTATATGAAAATCGGTGATGAACAGGCTTCGTTTTTCCAACGAGAAAAACTATCTCGGCTGCGACAAGGTACATTGGCTTATTGGGCTGCGCTATCGGATGCTGAACGCCAAGAGTTGCTCTTGATGTATGCCGCCGATATCTGTCGACAAAACGGAGTTTATACCTGTCCAACGGCGCCAGAAACTGTACCACCACACTATCCGATGTTTGAACAGATGGCTTGGGTATCACACCGAGAAGACCGGTTGCGTACATGGTTGATGACCGGTACGGACTGGAATGCTTTGACGGTGGCTAAGGATATCGGGTTGAAAGCAGGCATGTCGATTGCCGACGTGGGGGCTGGCGAAGGTTGGTTTTCGGTACCGTTTGCAGAGGTTGTTGGTGAGAATGGTCTAGTATATGGGGTTGAGATTGACCAAAGTTACATTGAGGGATTGCAGTTTTTATCCACCAATTTGAAATTGCCCCAATTACAAACCATTCAGTCAACGCCCCAGTCTGCTTCCTTGCCCAAAGGCCAATTGGACATGGTCTTTGTTTGTGAGGTGATGAAAGCGGTGGTGACCGACCAACAGGTGCTTGATGATCCGAAGTACTACAATACAGTAGCCTTACCGTTTGTGCAGAGTTTGGTGGATGGCTTACAACCAGCGGGGCGCTTGGTGTTTATTGAGCACGATATGCCAGAAGGGGTTTTGAAGGGTACCTCAGAAGCCTTGTTACGGCGACTGATTGCAGACGTTGGTTTTGAAGTGGTTGAACGCGGAACCCAGTACGGTCCCTTGCAACTACTCTTGATTGCTGAAGCAAAACAATAGGCTGTGCTTATTCCTGAGGAATGATTCTGGGGTCGTCGATATCATCATCGTATTGTTCTTCCTGCCTATCATCGTTGGTCGGTTTGTTTTGAGGCTTGGGTGTCACTTCGAGAATAGAAGGAGTGGGCTCTGGTGGTTTGACATCGCTGGGCTTGTTCTTTTGGAGTGGCGTTAGGTTGGTTGCCGGTACTTGCAGCAGTTCGATGGGTGGTTCTTCGATAGACCATGCAGTTTCAGAACCGTTGTTGATGTAATCAAACAAAGTGTGATCCATGCTGCTGATAGCGATGGGTGGTTGGGTGATTGTGACCCTACGGTTGCGTCGTTTTTGTCTCCAAAGTGTGAATCGTGCAAAAAGACCGCGCTTTTCCTCAACTTGTTGGATGATGCCCTCATGACCCTCCAGATTTTTTCGGACTTGTTTGAGGGCTTTGTTGACATCTTCGATGGCGATGTGGGCTTTGTTTCCGGCTTTATCACCGCAGTAATAGCTTTGTCCCCGTCGACATCGTCCGTTGGAGTATTGAATGGGAATCGAGGCAAACTCTTTGGCCAATTCTTGTCCTGCTTCTTTGATGTCGTCGTGTTCCCCCAATAAATACTCACCGACAACTGGACGTTTTACAAAGAGTAAGAATACCCCAAAAGCATCTTGTACCTCCGGACTATAGAGCATTCGCACATCTAAATCTTCGATGGACGCGGTGGTATACTTGAGTGTGCAGGGGATCAGTTGGTATCGTCCGACCGCAAAGAGGTTGGCTTTGCCTTTTTTACCATTGTACCAACAGTCTGGATTCCGCCCACCTTGGTGTTGACGAACTTCTTTGATGCTCATTTCGGTGATTGATTTTCCAAGGTGTTTCTTTGGCCAATCACCCGGTGAATCACCAGCCCGACCACGATTGACCGAGTTATAGTTGCCTTCTCCCGAAGCAATTAGGTCTAACAATGGCATCACGTCATCGGTTAGTAGTTGTAATTCTTCATAAGAGAACGACAAGGTGTCTGCTTGGGCAGAGGGTAGCCACACAAAAAATGCGTAACCAATGGCAAAAAAGGAATTGAGCATGCGTATTGTAGTGTACAACACTGCACCTCATTAGTCTATTTCAATTTGTAGATAGTCTGTGTACTTAAACAAGCAAATAGGTGACCACCACATAATAATGAATGAAAGACGCCATCAGAACACAAGCGTGAAAAATTTCATGATAGCCAAAGGTTTTGGGAAAAGGGTTTGGTGTTTGAGTGGCATAAATGATAGCCCCAGCGGTGTGCAACAAGCCTTCAATGCCGACTAAAATACCACAGGTCCAACCACAGGTCTCTACCATTTCAGGGAATAAGGGAAGTCCTAACCAACCCAAGACAAGGTACAATGAGGAGCGAAAGACTTTTGGCGAGTGTACCCACACCAGATTGAGTCCCACACAAAACAAGACCCCCAACCACAAGGCCCATAGCACAAAGGTACTGTAGGCACTGCTAAACGCCAACCAACAAAAGGGCGTAAAACAACCGGCAATCATCACACTGATCATCACATAATCCAATCGTCGCATCCAAGTTTCGCTGTTGACGGTCCAGGAAAGACGGTGGTAACTGGAAGATGTGCCCAGCATGCCACAAAAACCAAAACAGTAGAGACCGATAGGAACCAGCATTTCTTGTGGCGTGAGATACAAGAGGTAGATGGCTAAAACGACGGATATGAAGAAACCATATTGATGGGAAACGCCACGGTATCGTGGTTTAAATTGGGTCCCATCGGCATAAAAGTAAGTTGGACGCATACAAAAGTGTATCCTAGTAGGGACATTTTTCAATCACAAGGTTGGTTTCCTTAATGCAATGTCTTGAAGTAGGAGATGATGGTTTCGATGGCGATGTCTTGTTCTTCTTGGGTATTTCCAAGAGTGGTATGCACATTGGTTGGATGTTGATGTTTGAGGATTGCTTGGGTGATGTATTTGGGGCCAATCGTATATTTGGGTCCCATGAATACATCCTTTCGTTTTGAGCCATAGAGGCCTTTGAAGGTGCCACCATTACTCTTTGCTCCATCAATGGAGTGACATTCCAAACATTTGCCCATGGTGAGATATTCTGTGGCTGTGTAGGTCACGATTTCAGGTTTCTTTTCACAGGCGACCCTCAAGTCGTTTAAGTGATTTTGATTTTGAGCGACTTTTGTGAGAAAGTCTGTCAAAGTATCCAAGTTCCCTTCTGTAATTAATGTTTGACCGTGCTGGATCAGTTGATCGGTGGTGAGCAAGTGATCGCTTTGGATGGCTTTTTCACAGAGGTTCAGTACATCTAGTGTTGCTTGTAAGTTGCTAATTGCTGACTGTAGTTGTTTTTGTACTTCTTCCCGTGCTACTTGAGCGACTTTCTCTTGCAAAGATTCTGTACCGTCATTGTTATCGGGAACTGTTTTGGTTGAGATGTTGGTGCGTGGTTTTGGTGTGACGTTGGTGATTTTATCTTGTACCGGTGGTGTCTGGTGATTGTCATTGTTTGGCATGACCAAAATTAGACCAATGAGGGTTAGTATGCCAAGACCGCTAAATAATGCCAGTTTGCCTTTGGATACTGGGGGATTTGTCGGTGTTTGTGTGGACGCAGTCTCTGTCTGTGTCGCTTCTGTTGTGGGTGTGATACCTTGGTTGGTGGACAACGAGGGCTTGCTTACTTGATTCTCGTTTTCTGTGATGGTGGGCTCTGTTGTTGATGTTTCCGAGGTAGTGGTATCCGATGTATTTGTAGACGAAGGGGTGTGCTCTATTGCATTCAGAATTGCTTCGCCTACTTTTCGTTCTTCTTCAGAAATCAATCCATGCTCTTCAAGTTCCTGAAGAACTTCCACAGATTCTGCAGGCGCAGTGTTCTTTTGTATTGATTCTTCCTCAACTCTTTTCTCGGTTTCAAATCCAGTGTGTTCATTCTTCAACGGCTGTTCTTCGGCTACCTGAGTTACAGATTTACCTTGTACAAATTCTTGTGTCTCCGAGACCGTTGGTTGCTCCTGTACTTCAACCGAGGTGTCTGTTTCAGAGGATGCCGAGTCTGGTGCCGGTGGTTCGATCACGGGTGGTGGCCAGGTTGCTTGCAGTCTGATTTTGGGGTCCTCATCTCCCAAAGTGCGAACAAATTGACCGAAATCTCCGTCGATACCTTGTCCGATTTGATTTTTATGGGGCAATTTACCAGTGAGTATTTCGTGTAAACTGACCCCCAAGGCAAAGCGATCGGTGCTGGCGTTGGCATCGTCTCCGATGAACAGTTCTGGTGCCATGTAAGGTTGTGAGCCGACATTGTCAGCGGTTCGGGTGATTCGAACATCACCGTCTTGTCGCGCAATACCAAAATCTGATAAATAGGACTGGCCTTGATCATCCAATAATATATTGCTCGGTTTTATATCACGGTGAAAAATAGGGTTGTCTTGATGATGCAAAAAGTCCAGTACCGAGAGGATTTCAGTGGCCCAAATCTCCACCTGCTCTGTCAAGATAGTGGGAGACCCAATGATATCTTTGAGAGTACCATTCATGACCGGCATACTGATGGCAATGCGCTCATCCTCGAGGAATTGTAGGTTTTTGACCGGTAAAATATTAGGATGGGTCAGGGATTTCATAAAACGGTACTCTTGGAGCGTACGTTCTCTCTCACTACCGTCTACTTGTTCGAGATGTAAGACTTTTAGGGCGACTTCTTTATCTAAAAGTTCATCTTGCACTCGATAGACAACACCCATGCCACCATGACCGAGACGTTCGCGTACACGGTATCTTTTTCCAATCAGCATGCCAATTTCTTGGAAATCTTCCGTGACAAACTCGGAGGTGTGGCTGTTTTGATACAAGGGATCGAGTTCTGCTCGTCTGTCTAACCACTCAAACCAAGCGACTTCTTCTTCAAACAAGATGGGTAATTTGCGGGCATACTCACTGGTTTCAGCACAGCGTAAATCGATACGCTTTCCCTTGGGTGTTGATACCCAAAGGTACAAGGCTTGTTGTCGACCGATGATTTCTACAAGGATGAAGGGATTCAGTTCTAAAAATGTAGCTCCCGAAGGATGGCTCAAATATACCGATTCTTCAAACAGTGTACAAGACCAACGACTAACTTTGGGCAATGGATTGGTGATTTCGCCCATGTAAAACAAAATGGAACCACGTTGTCCTCCACGCCGTTGGGGCTGAAGATTGGATACTTGAAACAGTTTGTATCCAGTGAGCCATCGTGCACGATGCAATAAACTTTGCAGTTCAAAGATCAAACTTTTGGCGGTATCTTCCAGTTCATTTTCAGTTCGGACAACACCATGAGTATCCAGATTTCGGCGACTGATAAGGGTATCAAGACGCTTTGCTTCTTCGGAGGGTTTTCCCTTTTCGGTGTAGTACCATTCATAGAGGTGAAATAAGAAGTGGTCGGGCTGATCTTTTAAGGGACGCAATCCTTCTCGGATCAGTTCACAATAGTGCCCCAAGGCAGGTCGTTGAAACTTGGGGAGGATTGCTTCCACCGTGTCATTTTGATCGCCACGAAGGTAGCCTGCTAAGACTATGCCAGATGTGTAGCGTAAGAAACTATCGAGGACTGCCCAACTTTGACGCATGCGTTCGGAGTCAGATTCGGCTCGGTGTACCAATCCCCAATGAATGGCGATGGGACTGGGAAGTCGCTCCAATAATCGTTTACTGACCGAGGTGAGGGTGGTACTCATAAATCATGACCTACAAAATATTACATGCATGTCGTAATTTATGTGATGTTGTGGTCTTTGCAAGTCCTTTTTTGGTATCTGCGAGTGGGACTTTCCATTGCTACCGTGAAAGACTTAAATGTGTTGCTCGTGTTCTGGCAGTGAGACGATAACATCCTACATGTGACGAATCATAATGTAAGTGATGACAGATCATATAGAAGTCAACGATGACAGATCATATGTAAGTCATAATCAAAAAATGGTGGAGGCGACGGGAATCGAACCCGTGTCCACATCTAGGCGGTAATCGGCCTCTACGTGCGTAGTCATGATACCTACTGCATCCCAAGCCGCCTCATGACAGGCAACCCAAGCGAGAACAGATGAGATTGTTTATCGTCCACTTTCCCCTCTGTTAAAAGGTCCACAGACTATCTTGGTAAACATACGCCTCAACAATCACCCCAAGCAACGAAGGTCAAGACGGCAAAAGCGGCTATTAAGCGGCTACTGCAAAGTGTGCGTTATTGTTTGCAACTAAATTATTGTTTTCAGGGATTAACGAGTTTCTGAGACCTCGACACGCAACCTCTCACCCAAAACCCAAACCTGTCGAAAGCCTTTGCGCCCCCATAAAGTATGATTCAAGATGATAGTGTTTTTCTCACTGTCAAAGAACGATGTGCGTTTAAAACGCCTCATAACTATACATCAAAACGAATCCCATTTCAAGTCTCGGACAGATTATTCTCACTTTTCTTCCCCGGTGGGTGAAGATTAAAATCGGAGAATGTGGTGTAGATTGATTGGAAATCGAATAGAATGTGGGGGTATGCATTAATTTGGAGTACAGATGACAATACGTTTTATGATGTCCTTGTGGGGACTTGGTGTGTTGGCTTGCCAAACGACCCCTGAAGGTTTACGCGCCACCCCTGATGGAAATGGTCCTTTGATTCGAGTCGATTGGGATGCTCATCCTTTTCCTGATGTGCCGTTTCCCAACAATCTGGCCACCAGACCAGACTCTGATTCTCCGACTGGACGGCGTTTGAACATCTCTACGGTATCCTCTACCAAATACGAAATGGATACCCGTGAGAAACTCAATGAACTTACCGGTTTTGGTACCTTTGCCCCAGTGACGGTCGCTTTTGAAGCCCCTCTTGATCTGGACAACATTGCCACCCGTCACCGTGACGATGAGAAACTTGGTGCGGAACAAT
>CAKZLX010000061.1 GCA_937127265.1 uncultured Pseudomonadota bacterium | reverse complement strand
TGTTTTATCTCCATTTTTTCGATCAATTTACCCTCAGTCATCCAATACTTTCATCTGACAATCAACACTTTTATTTTTCAGGCTACGAAGCACCCACGCAGCGCCAAGACACATTGCCTCGACCGTGGGTATTTCGTGGAGAAATGAAGATGGGTGGTTCTTTTGAGGCTTTAGAGCACGGACTTTTCCCTACACGACAACCTTCGTCGCTATAGCAAGGGATAGCGGTTTAAGGTAGTTTGCTCCAATTGCTTTTGGGAAATGACGAACTGACGGCTGGTTGGGTGGCTGCGACAACATAGAGGACGCGTCTGTTTTGGGCTTCATCGACCCCATCACCAGTGGGTACTGCCAGTACACTCTCACCAAACCCTTGATAATAGATGTTGCCTGCAAAGCCGTTTGATTGGAACCATTGGGCGATGGACTTGGCACGATCTCGACTCAAGGATTGGTTGTGAGAGGCATCTCCAACAGTGTCTGTATAGCCTGCGACATAGAGATTCACTACTGCGAACTGGCTGTATTTTTGAACCACCTTTTGAACCTCTGCTTGTACGTCGGTCAGTTTATAGACTTCATCTTTTGGGATGGTCGATTGATTGGAGGCAAAGATGACATCTTCGTGGGGGATGTCGTAACTCCAAGGGAACAGTTTTGTTTCGGTGGTAAATCCATAGATGTCTTTTCCTTCCACTTGAATTACCGCAATGTCCTCAGACAAGGCCTCCCAAGACACCTCGGTTAATCCAAGATTGAAAGCGGGGTCAACCCGTTCAAAACCTTGACCTACAGGACTGTTGTCAGAATCAAATAGACTAATGGTATAGGTTTCCGCAGGGCGATCCATTTTGACTTTCAGAGTACTATTGTCTACTTGTACAGATTCTGTTGGAATGGTCATCTGTAAAGCAGGGTGCATGGTGACTTGAAAGTTGAGGGGCATTGATCCACTCGAACCATCATCCATTTCAATAGCCAGGGTGCCTTTACATTGATGAGTACCTTTGGGGACATCGATCTCCATGTTGATGTCCCCCCTAGATACTGGTTTTTGGAGTGTGTTTGATTTCCCGCCACAGCGAAATTGTACATCAAGCATACTTAACGGTTGTCGTACTTTGACGATTAAGGTGGGATTGTTGGTGTTGACCTGTCCATTGCGGATGATCTCAATGTCAACGGCATTTTCTGCCCAAGCAAGAGTTGTGAGTAGCCAAAACATGATCAATAGTGTCCTTCTTTGGATGATTGTTGGATTGTGGGTTGGAAAGATCCTCTGCTGTGGTTATGAACACAGACTGATTTTCTATTCCAATAAATTGCTGGAGGCTGTATGAATGAAATATTAACACGTTTAGGACTGAACGAGATCAATGGTGGTGCTTGGGCTGGTGGAGAAATCTCTATCGCCAACGACAATGCTGAAATTGTTGCCTCTACAAATCCATCAACCGGAAAAGTATTGGCCAAGGTCAAATTGGCAGGTGTGGCTGAATATGAGCAAGTTGTGCAAAAGGCAGAAGACGTATTTTTGAAGTGGCGAATGTTACCGGCTCCAAAACGTGGTGAGATCGTCCGTCAAATGGGCGAGGCTTTGCGTGAACACAAAGATGACTTGGGCGCTTTGGTGAGCATGGAAGTCGGCAAAGTATTGAGTGAAGGACTTGGTGAGGTACAAGAAAGCATTGATATGGCTGACTTTTGTGTGGGTCTTTCCAGACAGTTGTATGGATTGAGCATGCATTCTGAGCGTCCGTTGCATCGTATGTACGAGCAATGGCACCCATTGGGACCCATCGGTGTGATCACGGCATTCAATTTTCCCAATGCTGTCTGGGCTTGGAATGCTATGGTGGCTTTGGTTTGTGGTGATACAGTCATTTGGAAGCCATCACTGAAAGCCTCTTTAACAGCCATCGCAACACACAAATTGATGAACGATGTTT
>CAKZLX010000060.1 GCA_937127265.1 uncultured Pseudomonadota bacterium | reverse complement strand
TTACGGTATGACTGAACCCGCTGAAAATGTGCCGCCAATTCGTCAACAAAATATTGATGTTCACCGTAGTGTTCGAGAAGAAGAACCCGCAAAACAACAGTTGATACACTTTTTGGAGACGGGTGAACTTGTCAATTTTTGTGATGGTCCCTGTATTTCAGAAAATGGTTTGGTTGAATGAAGTGCTTAAGTCTTTGTTTTCTTGCTTACCTTTTCCAACAGTTGCTGGATTTCAAGATAGCCTGTTCCAAGCAGTACCCCATTGAGCAGTAGCGATAATCCAATGCTCTCAAACCAATTTATGGTCTCGGCAATCGGTATACTCATCAACCAAATGATAAAGAAGGGTGCAATGATCGCTGTATAGATCAAGAAAAGAGAAAAAAGAATCGAGAGTTGTATCCATTTTCGCTGGCCAATCTTGATTTTATCAGGAAAACAAAGAGCCAATAAGAATGGGACCTCAGATACGATATAAAACAAGATGGTAAAGATAACGCTATGACTATCAGGCTGATTGCTACCCGTTAATACAACCAGTAGCAAACTTGGCGCCATATACCAAATGATACCAGTGGCGATAGAAAGTATCCATCGCAATGTTGCTTTCCAGCCCTTCATACTATTCCCCAAACAGAAAAGCACTTTATACCCGAAAGTATAAAGTGCTTGATTGTATCTTTGTACAACTTAGTGATGAGCGTGTACGTGAACTTCTTTAGGATCTGGTTGCATGTATGGGTCAGCCACAACAGCTCCAGGATATTTATTGAGGTAGTTGGTGACCACAAAGATAAACAAGCCCAGGAATCCAAGTCCCATTCCTACTTCGATGAAGCCAAACGGAAGCCCAGTGATTGGAGAACCATCTTCGTTTACCATCCAGTAGGAGTGAATACTTGGAACGTTGACGATGTAACGCTCAAGCCAAATACCGAAAGCAGTCAAGATCGCAGCAGCCAAGTATTTCTTGGGTTGCTTTTTCAAGCCACGAGACAAGAAGATGACAAATGGTGCACCAAAGCACAGAACCAAGGTAATCAGGGTCATTTGTCCAAAGACTTCACCGTGTGTACGGTACAAGATGAATCCAATCTCTTCGGTCATGTTTCCGTACCAGATTGGTAGGTATTGGGCAAAAGTGGTGTATCCCCAGAACATTGTGAAGGCAAAAGTTAACTTACCCAAGTCATGATAGAAGTTGCGTTCCATCAACTTTTCAGTACCCAATGTTTTGGCTGTTGAGATGCTGAAGATGGCGGTCCAAACCAAGCCAGACCAAATCGCAGACATGAAGTACCAAGCAGGGTACATGTTGGCAAAGAAGTATGGTGCCAGTGACATCGAAAGATCCACAGCAACAACCGAATAAACGATTGCGTATCCTAGGTGTAAGAAAGGAGCTAAATTGATCAGTTTGCTTTGTGCTTTTTCAACTTCAGCATCATCGCCTTCCCAATTTCCAATTTCTTTATTCCATGCTTCTGGTGCTGTGAGACCCATTTTCTCCATTGCACCCTTGGCTACCCCCAAGTCTGCACGGCGACCGATTTTGACCAAGTGTAAAGATAGGAAAGTCATGAAGCCCAAACCGATCACTTGACGTGCCCAGAAAAAACCAGTACCAAAGTAGGTGGCTTTATGATGAGCACCGGCAGCCGCCAACCCATCATGACCTTGATGGTGCCAAGGAAATACTTCGATTCCACCCAGTGCCAAAAACAACAACAACAATCCATAGGATACAGGTAAGAACATCGCCAAACCTTCCGCAATACGCTTGAAACGACGAGTCCAACGTGCGTAAGTGGTGACCCCGATCATGGTCATCAAGAAACCACCTTGGGCAGCACCATTGAAGTACATGAAGTTTTGGATGAAGGAGCCTTGTACACGTAAGGTGTTTTCGTGGGCGCCAAAGTTTACATCGTGTCCGGGAGTGAATAGACCGTATGCAGTTGCGGCGACACCAACAGCCATCAAGCCAAAGCAAATGTTGCGAAGGTTGGTGTTTGGTTTGCGATCTGCAACCGATTGGTAGACCGGAGTATAATCAGGAGCATGACTCATAATGAATCTCCAAAAGTACGATTAAATAATAATGAGTGGTTATTCTGCGAAAGATTTGCCAGGAAGGTCTTTAATGTAGTGGATAGCCGCCCAGATTTCTTGGTCTGACATGGCGTGACCATAA
>CAKZLX010000059.1 GCA_937127265.1 uncultured Pseudomonadota bacterium | reverse complement strand
GACACACCCGCAATTGCCTCCCGACGTCCTTCAAAAACGACTGACATGGCACTTTTAGAGACTTGACGCACCAAAGTGTAGGTGCCCAATCGGTGTGGAAATTTGGTCGGAATAGTTGTAGACATTGCCAAGATACTAACCAATTACGAGGATGATGGGTGCAAAATTATGACGATTTCACAACGATGACACAGTCTTGACTCTCTCCATGTATAAAAAGTAGGTTCAATCACAAGACAGTGGCTTTTACATGCGATCCAAGGCGCGAATACCCAAAATCGAAAACCCTTTTTCCATAACTCTCAACATCGCCTCTACCATCGACAAACGAGACTTTTTAACGGAGTCATCAGATGCCGTGAGTACAGGATTGCTAAAATAGAACCGGTTAAAACTCGAGGCCAAGGCATACAGATACTCACACAAAATATTAGGGCGATGACTACTCATGGCGGCTTGGACTTGAATTGGAAACTGCAACATTAACAACGCCAAGTCACGTTCCACATCATCCAAAATCTGTAAATCGGCAACGGTTGGATTTTCCACACCACCTTTGCGCAAAATGCTTTTGGCACGGGCATAGGAGTACATCAAAAATGGTGCCGTATTTCCTTCTAAAGAAAGCAACTTATCCCATTCAAAAGTGACATCTGTTTGTGGATTTTGCGAAAGGTCAGCATAGCGAATCGAGGACACACCAACCGCTTCTGCGATGGCCGCGCGTTGCTCTTCTGGTAAGAAACTGGACTTTTCATCAACAACGGCTCGTGCTCGTTGCACGGCTTCGTCCAACAAGTCAACCAAACGAATCACATTTCCCGCACGGGTACTCATCGCACCTTCGGGCAATTTTAACATCCCGAACCAGACGTGGGTCAACTGTGGCGACTGTAAGTCTTCTTCTGTAGCCCCTCGATTCAAACGCCAATCCTGCCATGTTTTGAATACTTGTTGAAAATGCAATTGTTGACGCATATCGGTAACATAGACCACCTCATCAGGGTTCCAAGTATTTAAACGATACTCACAGGTTGCCAAATCGGTCGTACCATAGAGGTAAGCGCCGTCTTGTTTTTGGATGACCAAGGCGGTTTCAGAGAGCATTTTTGGCTTACTGCCCTTTTCAAAAGCCACGATCACTGCCCCATCAGAGTCTGTGGAAATACCATGTTCTTGCAGTGAAGACACCACATCTGGCAACGCATCATTGTAAAAACTTTCGCCCAAGACCACATCAAAAGCAATCCCTAAACGATCGTATACCGAGTTAAACTCTTTGAGAGAGACATCAATGAAATGTTTCCACAAACGACGATTTTCCTCGTCCCCTTGTTGTAACTTTACGGTTTCTTGCTTGGCAAGTTCCAATCGTTCAGGCGTTTCCAACTGACCAAAACGAACATACAAACGTTCTAACTCGCCTATCGGGTCAGCTGCAAAGGCTTCGGGATTCATATCCTCACGCCAAGAGACCATCAGTTTACCAAACTGTGTTCCCCAATCTCCAATGTGGTTATCAGCAATCACCTTCCATCCCGCAGCTCGATACATCTGGTCGATGGTGTGTCCAATAATGGTGGAACGCATGTGTCCGATGTGCATTCTTTTAGCCACGTTTGGAGAGGAGAAATCAATAACCACCGTTTTATCGGAGACTTGTGGGATCCCACGGTGCTCATCATTGGTCATCGCTTGCAATTTTGCAACCAGCCACTCATTGGATAGACGGAAGTTTAAGAAACCGGGACCTGCAACACTGATTTCAGAAAAGGCGGGTTGTTCACCAAAGGCTTCTTTAACGCTTTCGGCAACTTGTCTGGGATTTGTGCGTTGTATTTTGCCGATTTGAAATGCGTGGTTGGATTGAAAATCACCGAACTTTGGATTTTTACAAATCTGTACTTCTTCGACTTTCTTTAAGACACCATCGATGCCCAAGTCTTGCAATTGTGCCATGACCATATCGGTTAATTCTGCAGTAATGGTTTTCATGGTACACCTTCTCCTTAATATATGTACATTGTGGTATGTCAATCTTTTGGTCTTACCTGTACACAGTCATCAAGACCTATTTGTGACGACAAGACAGAGCCTTGTATAAACGGACTTTAAATAACCAATCGGACAGTAAATTTCAATCGACAACATCGAAAATGGATACACCTACATACAATTACGATCACAGCTATCAGACCGTTTGAACTAAACTATCCCATGTGGATACTTGCCACAGTCTATTGATATCGTTACGTTCAATCGAATTGTACACTTTATTGAATTCTTCTCTGTGCTAGGAGTTTCGTTATGTCCGTAGATTTACAAGCCGACATCACCAAAGATGAGTTGATCGAACTATATAAAGAGATGCGCTTGATTCGCATGGTTGAACAATTGGCAGCCAAAGCCTACACCTTGAAAAAGATTCTGGGGTTCTGTCACTTGTACATTGGTCAAGAATCAGTTGCTGTGGGGGCCGCCGCCAGTACCAAAGATGATTACTGGATTTCTGCTTACCGCGAGCATGGACACGCTTTGGCTAAGGGAATGGATGCCAATTCAATCATGGCGGAGATGTTTGGAAAGGAAACCGGTTGTGTGAAAGGGCTTGGCGGCTCGATGCACTTGTTTGACTCTGAGCACAAGTTCATGGGCGGATGGGGTATCGTCGGTGGTCGCGTACCGCTCGCCAATGG
>CAKZLX010000058.1 GCA_937127265.1 uncultured Pseudomonadota bacterium | reverse complement strand
CAGTAGAGTATAAACTCTCCGGATTCGGAGCCTCCTTGTATTATTCGTGTACGATCTTCAAAGTGTAGCATGAGTCTCCTTTCTTTGGCGGTGGAGATGACGGATCGAAGCCTCGATAAACAAGTCGCATAGCGCCTCAACGGTATCTTCTATTGGCACCGCATAACCGCCACCCATCAGGACCAAACAAGGAACCTTCAAGGCATCGATACAATCAAAGACCAGTCGATTGCGGGCCTGCAAGCCTTCTCGACTGAGGTTGAGTTTCCCTAGTCTATCACTGGTCAGTCCATCAACCCCTGCTTGATAAATGACCAAGGAGGGACCGAAGTGTTCTAAGGCGACCAATGCCTGTTTGGTGGCTTCAAGGTAGATGGTATCATTGGATTCGGCTTTTAAGGGGATATCAAGGTCCGACTGTTGTTTGCGAAAGGGGTAGTTCTTTTGGCAATGTACCGAAATGGTTTGGATGTTTGGTGTGTCGGTAAAAATACTGGCGGTACCATCTCCTTGGTGCACGTCCAAATCCAATACCGTAATCCGTTCAAACCCCAGTTCAATGGCTCGAATGGCGGCGATGGCAATGTCATTAAAGATGCAATACCCAGCACCATGTTCACGATAGGCATGATGGGTGCCACCAGCTAAATTGCCTGCATATCCATGTTGTGCAACTGCGAATTCCAGTGCTTGAATGGTGCCGCCAGTGAGGTGTAGGGTACGGGGTATGATGTCAGGATTCCAAGGACGCAACCCAATTTGTCGTTGTTCTTTGGGGGTGAGGTTGGCGTCTAAAAAGCGCTGAACGTAATCGCTATCGTGTACATCCGTGATTTCGTCAGCGGTGGCTTGACGAGGTGTGAACCAAGCAACTTGTGAACTGTCTGGATGCTTTTCAATTCTTGCCTTGAGTTTGGGGTAGCGTTCCCGTGGAAACCGAGCGTCTGGACTGAGACCATCACAGTAGAGTGGGTGGTATCCAACAGACATCGGCAGGGGAACGGACATGCGACAGTATCAGTTGCTGATAATCGAGCCTTGATAGGTTCGAAGACCATTAGGAGTCATGATGTCGACGGTCCAATACAATGACAGTGACTTTGTATTGTTGTAGTTGGTGGCGGTTCCACTTGAGTAGTATTGTCCACTACTGTTAAAGGTGCTTCCGTTAGGTACCGTAACGGTCACATCACCTTGTAAATAGCCATAAATGTAGGTTCCACCAGAGCCGTAATGAGAGGAATAGTCAACCACATTGTACACTTGGAAGTTTTGTTCAATCTCTAAGACGGAACCGTTTGGGGTCACACAGGGTTGGTCGATGAACAACGAACCATTGTTGAGCAAAGACACACTGAAATCGCTTTCACAGAGCACATAACCAGTTTGACTGTTGGTGAAGGTGAAAGTGACAGGGTAGTTTCCTTCCAGTTCGGAGGCGTCGATGGTTGGCTCTCCCCAATCCCAAGCCCCTGTATCATCGACAGTTTCATCAGTTAGAGGGTCTGTGCCATCTTCGATTTCTTCATTGTCTGTGAAACCATCATCGTCCGAATCGGCATCCAGTGGGTCAGTGCCAAAATAGGTTTCTTCACCATCGGTTAGGCCGTCACCATCGGTATCTGGGTTGTTGGGGTCGGTACCAGTACTGTCTTCAACCACATCGGTCAGTCCGTCGTTATCAGAGTCCGCATAAGGATCTGGCTCGGTTTCACTATCTGGGTTGTTGGGGTCTGTTTCTGTTTCAGGATCGGTGTTCTCTGTTCCGTTATCAGTACTGTTGTCACCATCTGGATTGTTGGGGTCGGTTTCAGTACCAGTACCAGTGTCGTCTGGTTCTCCCCAGTCATCAGTCGGGGTTTCAGACTCATCGGTATTGATATCATCTGTTTCGGTGTTGATATCGTCGTTATTGTTTTCAGTATCTTCTTCTGTTGTATCGGTTGTGTTCTCTTCGACCACATCTGCTGATTCAACAGTATCAAATTGTACATATCCTGGTTGGCAACCCATAAATAGCCAAAACGATAACATAAACCCTCCACTTATCGTAATCAACGTAGCGTATTTTTTATTCTTGGCAATACCAGCATTCGACAAAATTACTGGTGGCGCATGGCTTCTATCGGATTGAGTTTGCTCAATTTGTAGGCTGGATAGAGAGTGGCAATAATGGAAAACATCAAGGCAAACAGTGCATAGAAGATCATCAGTGAAGTTGAATACTTACCATAGAGCACAGCCGAGTTGACGGTACCACCAATTTGAATGCCGTCACCCACTCGATTGCTGAGATCCAGTCCATATTCTACCAACGGGTAACTGATCACAATTCCCAATACAATCCCTAACAGGCTACCGATAATTCCTAAGATGACTCCCTCATAAATAATCATTCGTATCAAATCTTTGAGTTTGACCCCAATCGACATTAGGACACCAAATTGATTCAGTCTTTCCAATACACTCATCAACATGGTGTTGACAATCCCCAAAGCAACGATGCTAAACAGGACAAAATTGATCAAGAGGTTGGCAATTTTATCCACTTCAATCATGTTAATGATGTCGGGTAGTGCTTCTTTCCAAGATAGAATGTCCAGATTGGGGTCGGTCAGTAAGGCTTTGGTTGTGGATACGGCATCATCGGTATCGAAAACGTCCACCAAATGCACTGCGACTTGATGTGCAGCGTGCTCACTACCCAACAGTTCTTCCGTAG
>CAKZLX010000057.1 GCA_937127265.1 uncultured Pseudomonadota bacterium | reverse complement strand
TAACGATAGCGAGTGGCTTCGTGTAAAGCGATATCAACGGTTGGCATGGACATAACCTCTTTCAATTAATAATTCGGCATTTGCAATGGCGGCGCCAGCAGCACCACGGATTGTATTGTGTGCCAATACAAAGTATTTGAGACCCATCACTGGACAGACTTCGACACGACCAATGCTGATGGCCATTCCTTCTCCGAGGTTGATATCAAGGCGTGGGGACGGTCGACTTCTTTCTTGATGCAAGATGAACAAGGGACGTGGAGATGACGGGAGAGTACTCGGACGCAGATTCCAGTCTGCCCATGCGGTCATGGCTTGGGCTGGGGTTGGGTTTTCACTAATTTTGACTTGAACACTTAACAAATGTCCATCAGCAACAGGCACACGTACACATCGTGCAGAGATTGGGAATTGTGTATCGAGTATTTTACAGGGTTCAATCGCTAGTTTTTCTTCTTCGTTACCGGCGTGAGGGTGTACAGTTCCCACCATGTCCCAAGCCGATTCACCGGGATATCCTGCGCCCGATACCGCTTGCCAAGTGGAAACAACGCAGGATTCAATTTGTCCGAGTGCTTGAAGTGGGGCTAAACTCAAAGCAAGTGGTATGGCACAACAATTGGGGTTGGTAAGGATTGCGCCTGCGGTTGGTTGGGTATCTAATAGTGTCAGGGCTTCCGGATTCACTTCAGGAATCACCAAAGGAACATCAGCTCGCATTCGGTGGTTAGAAGCATTGGAGACTACATAGCGTCCGGCATTGGCATGTTCTATCTCGATTGCTCCAGCCACACTGGAATCGAGTGCTGAAAAGACAATTTTACACTCAGAAGGTATTTGATCTACGTCGCACAATCCAACAGTCATTTGAGAAACGGTAGACGGACAAAGACCCGATAATCGCCACGTACAAGCCTCTTGATAGACTTTGCCGGCGGAGCGGAAGGATGCGCCAAGATAGCGAATGGTAAATAGAGGGTGGTTTTGTAGTCTTTCGACCATGCGTTGACCAACCATCCCTGTGGCGCCGAGAATGGCGATGGGTATTTTGGACATAAAGTTTAGGGGAATAGAATTTACAGAAAAGAGAGGGGGATTGGAATCAGTGAAGTGAATATGACTTCGTAGGGAGGGTACTTTCATCATAGTCTGTTCAAACACTGTTATGCAACGTCAAATTATGACCGAAAAGCATTAGTACAGTAAAATCAAGTACTTGTTTGTTATTAAAATTTTAGAATTGTTTTTCTATGTCACATAAATTTTGGTGTTTTTTGAAATTTTAGTTCTGCTCACAATTGTCTATTTCTTGTTATGTATGTAAGACCTTGGAGGCAAATGATGACAGCAGATGACATAGCCAAATTATTACGACACTTTGGGTATACTCATGGTTGTAGAGAAATTGAAGTTGAGACTACAACCGAACATTACGTTGTGGAGATGACGGAGGTCGACTCGTCTAAAAGTTCTCTTTCTATGTCACAAGGTGTCGGACCGATGATTGAGGTTATGAAAGACATTGGAGCACAACGCATGATGCTTATTGGTGAGGGATGGGTGGAGTTGTCTCGAGATGGCCTCCAAACCGATACCTATACATTGCGGCAAGCACGTCTTGGTGGTTCTATTTTATCCAGTACCTTTGAGTGGTCAACCAATACCATGCCTCAAACTTCCTTCTCTCATCCCAGTTCAGTTCGGTCTCGCATTTCGGAACCTACGGTAACTTCATCGTCACCGGTTGTTCAACAAACCAATTCTAAACGCCCTGTGTTGGGGGGCCAATTTCGAAATCATTTTTCAGTTCGATACCCCTATGTCGCTGGCGCAATGGCTGGAGGGATTGCTTCGGTGGAGATGGTGCGTACTCTTTCCAGACACAATGTGTTGTCCTTCTTTGGTGCTGGTGGACTTTCGCTGTTGGAGGTTGAGAAGGCCTTGGAGGCATTGTCTGAAGAAACTGGAATCTGGGGTTGCAATCTCTTACACAATCCCGTTGAGCCAAAAATAGAAGAACAAACGGTAGATTTGCTGCTTCATCACAAGGTTCGTTATGTTTCAGCATCTGCTTTTATGCAAATCACTCCGGCTTTGGTTCGCTATCGTTTACATGGTATTCACAAGGAGAACGATAGGATTATCGTACCCAATCAAGTATTTGCCAAAGTGTCTCACCCCTCTGTAGTACAGCAGTTCCTACGCCCTCCAAACCCAAGGATTGTCGAACGATTATTGGCAGATGGTATCATCACCAAAGAACAGGCGTTGTTGGCGGGGGAAATACCGATGGCGGATGCCATTACTGTAGAAGCCGATTCTGGTGGGCATACCGATTCTCGACCATTATCGGTCATTCTGCCAACTGTTCTACAAATGCGAAACGATATTTTAGCAACGTTTCCTTCTCGAAATGTCTTTGTTGGGGCGGCTGGTGGTCTAGCGGAGCCACGTTCGATAAAAGGCGCTTTTGCCATGGGTGCTGATTATGTTCTGTTAGGTTCTGTGCATCAATGTACGGTGGAAGCAGGTACTTCAGATGTCGTCAAAGAGATGTTGGCCAAGAGTGATGTAACCGACTGTGCTTTGGGGATTGCCCCCGATATGTTTGAAATTGGAGCGCATGTCCAAGTGCTCAAAAAAGGGACGATGTATGCCCAACGATCGAAAAAGCTACACACTCTTTACCATCGGTTTACCTCGATCGAGACCATTCCGGATGCTGAAAAAGACAAGTTGGAAAAGCAAATCTTTGGGCAGTCTTTGGATAATATTTGGGCTGAAGTGCAAACCTATTGGCAACGAGACCCGAGTCAAATCGAACGTGCCAATCGAGATCCGAAGCATAAAATGGCGCTCGTTTTTCGCTGGTACCTTGGCAATAGTAGTCGTTGGGCACGCCAAGGAGACGTTTCTCGTAAAAAGGATTTTCAAGTCTGGTGTGGTCCGAGCATGGGATCCTTTAATCGTTGGGTCAAAGGAACCCAACTTGAAGATTGGCGACAGAGAACTGTGGTCCGCCTGGTTGACGGACTCATGCAAGCTGTTGAACTGTAAGGTAAGTTACCAATCCCAACCATCATCGTGATTGGCTGAGGGCTTTTCTTGGTTGCCTCTTTCAATGATTGGGTGCCAATTGAGATGAAGACTGTTCACCAACTAGCATTAGAAAAAGAGCATGGTGATGGCTTAGAAGAATTCCTAAAGAACAATC
>CAKZLX010000056.1 GCA_937127265.1 uncultured Pseudomonadota bacterium | reverse complement strand
GGTTATATCTTGGAGCATGCATTGGAATATTCAACACTTGTCTCATCGCGGCAAATCTATCCGAGTCTGTTGTCTCCAATGTTGCAACTGAGACATCGTCATTATCGATACGCTCCTTTAAAGCCAGCATCTGTTCTTTCAGAAGCCTAGAGGAGTTTATTTCAGCAGCAGTAAGTTCCGATCTTACCTCTTCTTTTGGTGGTGCAGTGTTTATGCGTGTTCTTTTGGAAGGTGCTTGGACTGGACCCACAGTCTTTCTATCGATGGCGGGGGCGAAGTTTGGTGTTGGAGATCGTATCTCGACAACCGTTCCAGCGATTTTTATTCACGGCTTGGATGATACAGTGGTTGAGATTAAAGATGTGCAGGCATTAGCCGAAGCCTCTGCCAGTTCTTTTATCGCTGTCAAGGATGGACATCGCTTAAAAGAGCCGGTTAGTTACAACGCTTATATCAAAGCCATCCAGACCTTCTTGGATTAAGATTCATTGTGTGATGGCAGTCTGGATATTCTTTTCGGGGATTCTGGTTCTATTTGCTAATCCTGATGTATCCAGTGCGTTAAAGGCATCACGGTCCTTTTCCGTTTCGCTCAGTGGTGAATATGGGGAGGGCAGTGATGCTTTTGTTGCTCGGGACCGACACCAAACCGATGTTTACAATTGCCTGACCTGGTTGTATTGGGTGCTGGCGACCGCCTATGCCAAAACAGATGTAGAGGAGTTTAGGCGTTATTTGGATGATTTGCGTTATTATGATCAAATTTCGTTTGCTGAGCGAAAGCACTTTGTGGATCGCTGGTTGGTTTATGATCCAGCACCACTCAAACCCTTAGAACAGGTAGCCTGTCGTGCGGATCAAACCACAATGGTACACTTGCAACTTCAGCGGTTTCGTCAGACCAAAAACTATCAGTGTTCTCTTTACCAAGAAGATCAAACAGGCCAAGAGACCTTGATGATTCCTTATTTGTCCCTTGTGCAAAGTCATCAATGTGTAGAGGCTCTGGTGGATGGCTACTATGTAGCTTTTTTTGTACCCAGTGAAGAATGGCTGGTTCGTTGGAGTACGATTGGGGACTTTGGGACGGTTCACGCCATGATTATCGAAAAGAGTGGTGATGCGGTGCTGGTACACCATGCTTCCATCGATAAGCGACAAGTCATAGAGGAATCGTGGTCGGAATTTACAACACGATTAGCCACTGTTGCCAAAGGGTATCGTATCTTTGACTTGGATGACAATTGGACAGTGCCACAACCCTTACCGCTTGGTTCTGAAGAATGTCGATAAAGAGATTGCTTCCTTGGTTGGTTTGTCTCGCCTTATCCTTGGGTGTTGCGGGGCTTCGTTTGGGACCAGTCCTGTGGCAACCCGATGCCTATTTGCTTGGTGGTTGGGGACATCCAGACAATATTGGTAATCATTGGTTGTTGGTATGGGTTGCTGAACAGTTGTCAGCGGGACAATCGATTATTCACAATACCGATTATTACGCACCGATTGGAGACTATCCGTGGTTGGCAGGAAATGGTAGTGAGGGATTTTTGTACTGGCCGTTGCATCGGTTGTTTGGTTGGCCGGTTGCCATTTTACCGCTGGTGCTGGGATATTTTATAGGATTGGGACTGGGAGGGTACTTTCTGGCACGCGTGTTGGGAGTGGGTCGTTGGTCGGCTTTGTTCTGTAGTAGCGCGATTGTATCCTCAGGATTTTGGGTACGTGAAATTAATGCAGGTCGTTTTTCTCAACTGGATGGGGTGTGGTTGATTTGGTCACTGGCACTCTTTATAGGATTGTTTACCGAGAGTCGATCACGGTTTTGGGTTGTTCTTTGCGGGGTTTGCATTGGTCTGACAGGAGTCTTTTATTGGTACTATGCCTATTTTTTCGTTTTGATAGCCAGCATTGTTGTCTTGACGGCATGGCTATTGAAAGTCTCGATACCCTGGAGACAGATCGGGTTGGCAGCGGTGGTATCATGGATAGTGATTGCTCCGTTGGCTTCGATCTATTGGCAACATTGGTCCTTGGTACCCGGTACCGATGAGACCACCTTTCCTTCAGCAGATGCCTTCGCCGATGCTTTAAACTTAACCGGTTCGTGGCTTTCACCATTTGGTCGTACTGCGGGTGCTGTCCAGGCCTTGCCAACTTGGATACTGATGGGGTTTGGCGGTATGGTAGGATGGCGTTCTCGTGAGTCCGATCATCTTCGGATGTGGGGGGTTGTTTCGATTTGTCTGATGAGCCTATGTTTCCTATTGTTGTCAGCTGGACCGAAGTTGCCTTTGTTTGAAATGGCTTACGGATGGAATGATGCCTTACGTCGGTTTTGGTGGCCCTCTAGACATTTGCTGGTTTGGACGGTTAGTTGTGCACTGTTGGCTGGGTTTGGTTTGGATTATCTTGTGGACCGTTGGGGTAATCGTTGGAGATTCGTCATCGCTATACTGGCTTCAATTTCGGTACCTGCTTCCTTGTGGTTACAAGGTGATCGTCCCTTTCATTCCAACCACACCCCGTTGGAATACCCCTTGGCAGAGTATCAACCGATTAAAGAGTTGAAAGGAGACGTCCTCTTGATGCCACCCTTGAACCCTAAGGTTGCCAATACACAGTTGCCCTTGTTGTTTCAGTTGACGCACCAAAAACGACTATTGACTGGACATGGGATGTGGGTCGATCGTGTCCGTCCAAGGGAATGGGACCAACAG